>JAJDTI010000180.1 GCA_022827245.1 Pseudomonadales bacterium
CCGGAAGGGTCCTTCCGGTCGCCACCGACCGGCTGCACCACACGCGCCGCGACCGCCGCGAAACGGCACCAGAACAGAGTCCGGCCAAACCGGACAGATCATGTGCTACCAAAAGCGGACAGTTCTATTTGCTACCGACAGGCGGCGCGGTGTTCCTTGTTGGGACGCGCAGCCGGTGCGAGAATCTCCTGACCCCTGATCGGAACGAAGCGATCCGTCGGGGATCGGAAAACACGGAAAATCAGAAGTTTCCGACAACAGTCTCGCAGTATGTGCCGCTTGGAACGGGTGCCAGAGGACTCGCGATAACTGTAGTTATCGCGAGTCGGCGGGTCAACAAGTGATAGTTCGGTGCCTGACGCACGGTAGCGGCCGCTCGCTAGGAGAGAACCGTCGGCATTGCAACCCATTCTTTTCGCGGGGTTTTTTGGTCCCTTGCCCGGCTATCGCCAAAGGAGAGAGGACACGCGGAAGGCCCCGGAAGGTCCGAAACCGAGTGGCCATTGGTGGATCGGTCTCAGGGACTTCCCACACCCCTCGGAGCCGCGGCGAGGGCCCCGACCGCCGGCCAAGTCGCTCCTTCGTCGCGGGCTCGCCGCGAGTTAGCGTCGCTGTACTCGGGCCAGCAGCGCCGCGCCGCTGCGCCGCGCTAGCAGCCGCTCACCGTAGCGGTTGACCATCGTCGTGGTTTTCCACCGGCCGGCGTGCAGGATCGCTGGCAGGCCGATCCCCGAGGCAATCATGTCCTGCGCCGGCCCTACGCGCGTGCTGTGGCCGGACAGTCCGTCGACCACCTCCGGCGACAGTCCCGCGCGTCTCGCCATGCCCTTGTAGATACGCGGTACCTGGCTCGCGTCGAGGCGTTCCCCGAGAGCGCCCCGACACAGCGAGCGGAACAGCCTGCCATCGTCGACGCCGGCGCGGCAGAGCCATTCGCGCACCAGGGCCACGCTGTCCGCTGCCAGATACACGGCAGCACCTCGCCCCTCCGGATCGGCCTTGCCGCGGCGTACCAGGACTGTCGCCGCCCCGTCCACTTCGACAACCAGATCAGCGACTTGCAGCTCCACGAGTTCGGAGCGTCGCAACATGGTGTCGTAACCTACCGCCAGCAGCGCCCGATTGCGGGCGTCGATCAGCCGGTCTCCCGGTACCTCCAGAAGCCGCTCGCGCAGCGGCCACGTGAGCCCGCCAGCTTGCCGTTGACGGCGGCCCTTCCGCCTGTGCATGCGCCGTAGCGCGCGTTTGACCGCCTCGCTGCCAGCGGGTTTGCCACCTCCAACCGACCGGTGCGCGGCGGCGACGCTGGCGACGTAGCGTCGCACCGTCGCGGCTGCACGCGACGCCGCCATGTCGTCCACGAACGCGGCGATCGTCTCTGGGCTGGCCGGCAACGCAATCCGCCCGCGTGCGTCACACCACGCCGTGTAGATCGCCAAGTCCGACTTCAACGCCCGCTGGGTGTTTTCACTCAGTCCGCCCTGCGCCGCGCCCGCGAGTTCCTCAGAAGCGGTTTTGTGCGCCGCGCCGAACAGGCTGCGGGGCGCCGAATACTTGAGCATGGGGTGGCCTCCGTGCCGATAAGGCAGGCCCCGTGATCGAACTCTCGATAACTACAGTTATCGAGAGTCGCCGACCGGGTCGCCGGGAGCAGTGGGCGGTCGCCTGAGGGCGACCGATGGCTGCCGATAAGGGGGCATGGCAATGACTACGACAGTTTGGGACATCGGCTTCAGGCTGCGCGCTTCGCTTTTGCGCCGCGCGCCAGACAGCGGGCATGGGACGACCCGCAGGTCGGGCGCATCGAGAACGCGATGGCGTGCGAACCCGTGCGCCGCGGTCGTGTGCCGATCCGGTGCGGCGACCCCCGGAACCGTCCTCGCCGTCTACCAGCGGGGGCTTCGCCCGGATGTGGCGCGTCGTGCCGGCACCGGCATTCCCCCTCGAGGTTTTCGCGATCCGTTCTTTGCGGCCGTTCCGCGAGGCCGTTGGCCGGACTCCCGCCCTGGCCTGCAAGAACGCCACGTCCGATCGAACAGGACGCCCTCTCGTTCCGCAGCCGCACAACCGCTCTCTCTGGCGTGTTCGCGAGCAGAACTGAGTGGACGCTCTTGCACTAGATTCAAGTAGCTACTGGGCCACGGGTGTTTGCGATGAAAAAGATCAACAAGACCACTGCTTCGCAGTATGTGTTCGCCCTGTTCTGCTGGCTTGTTGCTCCGATGGCGCTCGGTGCAGAGCACCCCGGATCGATAGACAGCGGCGATACGGCATGGATGCTGACTGCTTCGGTCTTGGGATTGATGATGACGGTCCCGGGAATAGCGTTGTTCTATGGCGGTATGGTTCGACGGAAGAACATGCTGTCGATTGCCGGGCAGTGCGTGGCCCTCTGTTGCGTCGTCAGTTTGCTGTGGATCGTTATAGGTTACAGCCTGGCCTTTACTGGTGGCAACGACTACGTAGGCGGCCTGGAACTGTTGCTGTTGGCGAATCTCGACCTCGAGGGAGTGCAGCAGACGTTTCCCGGACCGTTGTTCGTGGTCTTTCAGCTGGGATTCGCTGTCGTATCGTCCAGCCTGATCACCGGGGCCGTGGCGGACCGGATGAGGTTTTCGTCGGTGCTGTGCTTCGTCGCGATCTGGTCAGTGATCGTCTATGCGCCGGTCGTACATTGGATCTGGGGAGGCGGGTTCCTGCGGCAGGAAGGGGTCCTCGACTATGCCGGTGGGACCATCGTGCACATCAACGCCGGCATTGCCGGGCTCGTGGCATGTCTCGTCGTGGGCAAGCGACGAGGGTATGGCACGCAGAACATGGCGCCGCACAATCCTCTGTTCAGCGTCATCGGCGTATCGCTGCTATGGATTGGCTGGTTCGGGTTCAGCGCCGGCTCGGCGCTGTCGGCCGGCAAGAGTGCTGCAGTTGTCATGCTGGTGACCCAGTCGGCCGCAGCTTCCGGTGGCGTTGCCTGGATGTTGTTCGAGTGGTGGGCGCTGAGAAAGCCGAGCGTGCTTGGCCTGGTATCCGGAGTCGTAGCGGGGCTGGTCGCGGTGACGCCGGCCGCAGGGTATGTATCACCTGGCGGCGCGATCGTCATCGGCGTCGTGGCGGGTGTCTGCTGCTGTTGGGCCTGCGCATGGATGAAATACAAGCTCGGGTACGACGATGCGCTGGACGTGTTCGGCATACACGGGGTCGGCGGCTTCGTCGGGGCGCTCCTTACTGGCGTTCTGGCCCTTCAGTCCGTGGGCGGGGCGAGCGGAGCCATCGAGGGGAACTTCTACCAGATCTGGGTGCAATTGGAGGGGGTGGTGGCAGTGGCGGCCTGGAGCGGCATTGCGTCCCTGGTGATCCTCTTTGCGATGAAGCCGTTTATGACGTTGCGGGTGAGTGAGGACGAGGAGGTCGAGGGTCTGGACAGCAGTCAGCACGGGGAGGCGGTCGGACGCGAACCCTGAGCGGTGCTTGCGCGTCTCGAACGGTTCGTGAGCGTGACGGCCAGTTTCCCGGTGCGGCCTGGGAGCTTGGCGATGGTGGCGAACGTGACAACTGTGCGGAGGCCGGCGTGACCAGCACGGCCGCGCCCCGCGCGCCGCGCGCGGGGGATGGCGGGCTGGCGTCACCGCCCAGTGTGGGGACGTACGAGTGCCGGGAGATCCTTGGTTCCAGCATCACCGGCATCACCTACTCGGGTTGGGACCGCGCCAGCGGCGCACAGGTCGTGATCAAGGAGTTTCTACCCGCCGCATATGCCGTGCGGCTGCGAGACGGTTCGGTCGCGCCTCAGGGACGCTCGTCAGAACAGTCGTTCGCAGATTCCCTGCAGCAGTTTCTCGGGGCGGCGGACGCCTTGGCCGAGGTCCGGCACGAGAACGTCGTCCGCGTCCGGGCCGTCACGGAGTCGAACGGGACGGGTTACGTGGCGATGGACCATGTCGCGGGGGAGACGCTGGACGCGGCACTACGGCGTTCCGGGACGCTGGCCGGGCCGCAATTTGCCGCCGTGCTGTCCCCGCTCCTGGACGGGCTGGAGGCGCTGCACAGCGCTGAGTTGCTGCATCTTGAACTCAGGCCCGACAAGATCGTCCTGAACGCTGACGGGGCCCCAGTGATACTGGCCTACGGGGCAACGCGGCAGGGCTTCACGGCGGCCAGACAGATTCTCAGCGACCGTTCGAAAGGGCGCCGCCTGCTCCACTCACCGTCGCTCTACGCGCCTGTCGAACTGTACTCCGCAGACGCCAAGTGGGGGCAGTGGACGGACATCTACTCGCTGGCCGCCATCCTTTACGAGTGCGTTTCGGGGGAACCGCCCCCGGCCGCTCCGGGCAGGTTAATCGACGATTCGATGGTTCCTCTGGAAGATCTGGAGTGTACGGACTTTGATCCCGCAACCCTCTCCGGCATTCAGGCCGCGCTGGACACTCGGCCGGCGGACCGGCCGCAGCAGGTTGGGGCGTGGCGTCAGCTGTTCACTGGCGCTGCCGGGCCAGAGGACGTGAGCGCACCGCTCGCCAGAACATCGGCAAGGCGCGGCGCGCTGCTCGCCGGCGGCACGGCCGAGGTTGGCGCAAGCGCGGGACGCCGCGTGCGCTGGGCGGTCCCGGTGCTGGTGCTGGCGGCCGCGGGATCGCTCATCACGTATCTCGACACCAGCGTTCTTCGGGCACCCGGTGACGCGAGTGCTGCGGGCCAGGCCGCTACCGACCTGCTTTCCCCCATTGCCCGTCTGGCCGAGCGCGGCATGAACGGCGTGTCGCCGCTCGCAGCCCCGGTCTCCAACCGGCCCACAGCCGTCGTCAGGGAACCGCCGGTCGTCGAACCGGCCGGGCTGGCGGGTCTGAGCGTCGAGACCAGTCCGGCGAATGCGGAAGTCTGGTTGGCCGGGCGTTTTGTGGGCCGGACGCCCCTTGTTCTTGAGGGTCAACCCGCCGGCCGCTTCGAGATCGAGCTCAAGCACCCGCATTGCGAAGGCGTCGTGCTTGCCGACCAGTTGCTCGAAGACCACGAGGAACTGCGCATCGAGCAGGTGCTGACGCGCGGCAAGGGCAACCTGATGGTCACGACGGATCCGGCCGGCGCCTGGGTGGAATTCGAGGGTCGACGGTTGATCGACAGCACGCCCGGGCTGCTGCGCGACCTGCCGGCGGGACCCGTGGAGTTGCGGGTCGGCGCGCCGGGCCGCAAGGCGGTCAAGGTGTTTGCCGACGTGCCGAAGGACGAAACCCGCTACCTCGCGCAGGCGCTCGTGATGCCGTTGGAGTCCTGAGTCGATGGCTATCGTGACTATCGCCGCCCATTCGCGCTGGCCGTCGTGCCGGCCCTCGAGATCAACCAGCTATGGGCGCGACGTACACGCCGCGCCACGTACTGCCACGCATGGTCCAACGGAGGTGGTCCTATGGAGAGACACGAAGTGCGCTTGATGATGGTGAGGCTACTGTGCGCGTGCGTTGTGGTCGGTGGCACCTGCGGAGCGACCCAGGCCGGGGCAGAGGAAGTGACAGCCGGGCAGGAGGAACTCCCGATAGAGAACCTGTTCGTCGTCGTGACGGCGCAGAAACGCGCGGAAAACCTGCAGGAAACGCCGATTGCAATCACGGCGCTGTCCGGGTCTGACATCGAAAACCGCGGGGTGTCGAGTCTGGTCGACCTGCATGTGGCCGTGCCAGGCGTCGCCGGCTATGAAGCGCCCTCGTCGCGGGGCAACATCGCGTTCAACATCCGCGGCATTAGTTCGGGCAATCCGAACAGCGTTTCGGCCGATCCCGCCAACGCGCTGTACGTTGATGGGGTCTACCTCGGCAAGGCCGTCGGCAACGGGGTCGATGCGCTGGATCTGGAACGCATCGAAGTGCTGCGCGGGCCTCAGGGCACGCTTTACGGACGAAACTCGACCGGCGGTGCAATCAACTTCATCACCCGGAAACCCGGGGCCGAGCTGGGTGTGGGAGTCAAGGCGACGGCGGGAGACTACGGGTACCAGGCGCTCAGCGGGCGCGTCGACCTGCCGCTGGCCAACCAGTTCAACGTTGCGCTGTCCGGCTACAGCCGCGAACGTGACCCGCTGTACGACAACACCAGGGCGGGCGGAGCGGGATTCGAGAGCCTGGACCGCCAGGGTGTGCGGCTCGCGGCGTTCTTCGATGCGACGGACAGTCTTTCGATCGACTACGCCTTCTCCCTCGACGAACTCGACGAAAACGCCCAGGCGCTGGATGTGGTCGGGTTCAATCCGGCCGGCGTCGGCGTGTTGGGCGCCGGCGGGTTTCCCGGCCGCGTGGACATCCGGAGCACGGACCGCATGGGGGCGGTCGCGCGGCTGCAGGCGTTCCTGCCGTATCTGGGACCGGCGTTCGCGACACCGCAGGTGCAACAGCTCGACCGGTGGATGACCGATTACCTGGAGTACGCCGCCGGGCAACTCTCCGGCGCGTCCTCCCGGCCGAAGTGGGCCGGCAGCGATGTCGACCAGGAGTCGGACAACAGGGTGACGGGCCATACGCTGACGTTGACCCTGGATGCCGAAGGGCTGGGTGCCTTCGGTGACGTGGAGTTCAAGTCGACCACCGCCTATCGGGAGGTGGAGAACCGCAACGAGGGCGACCTGGACGGCATTGACAACAGCATCGTGGCGGGGCCCGGAGGGCTGACCACCGGCATCGTGCACGACCTCGTCCTGCAGACCATTGGCGGGCTGTTTCTCGACGGGGTGTCGCCGGACATTCCCGGGGCCGTGGAGTTCGGGGTCGCGCAGGCGATGGTGGACGCCATCGTCGCGAACGGCAGCGCGCCCGTGTTCAACAACTTCGCCACCATCGATTACGAGCAGTTCAGTCAGGAACTGCAGATGGTGGGTTCAGCCCAGTCGCTGGACTACGCGCTGGGCGTCTACTATCACCAGGACGACGCCGCGTTCCGCAACAACCGGGCCGCAGTGTTTCCCATCGCGTCTTCGGAAACGTCCTCGCACGACAACGGCACCGAGTCGACCGCCGCGTACGGGCAGTTCACGTGGACGCCGAACGGCGCCAGCGCCTGGTCCTATACGTTGGGATTGCGTTACACGCTCGAGCGGAAAGAGATCGAGTACCTGTGGCGCAGTTCGGCGCATCCCTTCGGATTCTTCGGGCCGTTTTTCGCCGGACAGAGTGTCGCCGTGACCTATGTCGACAACGCGCGCGCGGAAGAGCAGGCGCCCGTCGCCGGCGTGTTTGGGCGCAGCTTCGACCAGGACTTCAAGAACCTCACCGGCAAGCTCGGCCTGCAGTACCGGCCGACCGACAGTCTGAACCTGTTCGCGACCTATGCGCGGGGCTACCGCAGCGGCGGCTTCAACGGCGATTTTTTCGACTCCGTCAACGACACTGCGGACGCTTTCGACGAGGAGATCATCGACAGCTACGAGGTTGGCCTGAAGTCGGAGTTCTGGGACCAGCGCGCGCGTCTGAACGCCTCGGCGTTCATGTATGAGTACGACGACCTGCAGGTCTCCCAGTTGCTTCCGCAGCCCAACGGGACGGTCACCAGCTCCATCACCAACGCCGGGTCGGCAAGGAGGGACGGGTTCGAGGTCGAGCTGCTGATCGCGCCACGGGATACCCTGCTCGTGTCGTTGGCGTACACGCGTGTCGCCGGCGACTTCGAGGAGTTTCCGCCGATCGTGGCATCGCCGTTCGACGGTGGGGCGCGGTTGGTCACGGACAGTCTGGCAGAGAGGGGCACCGTGCCGGACAGCCAGGTGACGTTCGCCGTCGACTGGGTCTTCGCCCGCGGCAGGTTCGGTGAGGTGCGTCTGAGCGCGAACGGGATCTGGCAGGACGAGATGACCCCGATCAGCCTGAACACCGGCAACTACGACACGAACGGCAACCGCCTGCCGGACACGCCGGTGGCGTTTCGACAACTGGCCTCGGACCAGCGGACCATCGTCAACCTGCGCCTGGCCTGTGACGGCGTGCTCGGTTACGCCAATCTCAGCGTGGCGGCCTGGGTCCGCAACCTGACCAACGACGATCACCGCAACTTCTCCTTCAACTACGGCGAGTCTCTCGGGCTGAGCGTGGCGCAGTATGGGGAACCCAGGGTGTGGGGCGTGGACCTGACGTGGGAGATGTAGGGCGCTTCGACCTGCGGGTGGCGCGGCGCCGGCCAGGTGATGCGATGACAGGCAACGCCAGGCGGTTCGGGATGACGTGCGGCGTGTTGCTGCTCGCGGGCCAGCTAGCGTGGCCCGCGGCATTCGCGCAGGAGGAGGACGGCGGGTGGCTTGAGGACCTGTCCGGTTGGCTGCAGCCGTCCAACGCGCAGACGCCGGATAGTCGGGCGCCGATGCCTGACGCGGTCGACCGCGCGGTGCAGGACCTGATCGCGGAAGTGGTGGTGGTTCGGGCGGCGGTGGGCGTTGACGACATTCCGCCCGAACCGGAGCTGCAGGAGCGTCGTCGGCCGATTCATCTCTATGGGAAGGCGCTGGAGGTGCTGGCCAAGGTCAGCGGGATCCAGCGCCGCTTCGGCGTGCCGGCGGCGGCGCCGGGCCGGCTGCCGCTCGAGCCGCTGGACTGGCCGGCGGTGGCGGCACAGGTCCGCCATGCCATGGACGAACTGCGGAAGATCAAGGAACCGCGGGGCATCGACGCACAGATCGAGTCCGCGACCGCCGCGGGTGCCGGAAACCCGGCCGAGGTGTACCAGCGGCTCGCGTACGCGTCCGCCCTGCTGGACGGGCTCCTCGGCCGGCCGCTGTCCACCGACGACGTCTACCGCAACTGTAAGGGCGTGCTGGACGAGCTGCAGATCGTCGCGGCGGCGCTCGGCGTTCCGCTGGACCCGGAAATACCGACGGTGGAGCAGGTGATGGGGCCGAGGGACGTGGCGCGGCGCGTGATGCTCGCGGTCTCCGGCACGATCGAGCTGCAGGCCAGGCTGGGCATGGATGCGTCCAGCATGCCGAGCCTGACCATGGTGCGGGTGACGCCGACGGAGGTGTTCGACATCTGCGGCACGCTCCTGGGCGAGACGGCGCGCGTCAAGATGCACCTCGGCCTCGATGCCGTCCGGCAGGGCCGGCCGGACCCGGTCGGCAGGACGTTCACCGACACGTTCGCGCTGACGCTGGTCATCACCGGGGCCCTGGACGCGATGGCGGCCGCCGTCGAAGGCTGACCGGTATCGCCATTCGGTTGCCAGGCGTGGACGGCCCGAAGGCGAAGTCCCGTGCCGCGTCGTTGCGCGGGACCGCCGGAGTCGTCCTCTGTGTCCTGCTGCCGGTGGGTCCGCTGGCGGTATCTGCGGCCGCGGCGGAAGCGGCGCAGCCCGGGGCGGGGGCCCCCATGGACGAGCACCGGCGCCGCTGGACGATGTCGCAGGGCGTCGTCGCGCAGGAGGTGACGCCGAACCACGTGTTTCGCGCCGTGCAGGACCTGGTCGCGGAGGTGAACGTCCTGAGGGAGGAGTTCGGCGTCTACGGCTTTCCCCGCGAAGGTGAGCCGCAGGAAGATCGTGCGCCAGTACACCTGTACGCCAAGACGCTGGAACTCGGTGCGGCGCTCCAGCCCGTGCAGCAGCGGTTCGGCGTACTCCCGGCGCCGGTCGGGCGCATGTTGACGACGGCAGTCGCCCTCGAAGACGTGCTCGACAGCATGGCGCGTTTGCTGGTCGAGGTGCACGGGCTCAAGGCGCACCTGGCGATCGATCGCGAGATCGCGCCGGCCCCGCTGACGTTCGGGAAGACGCCGGCGATGGTCTACGAGAGCCTGGGGGACGCATCGTTCCTGCTGGACGGGTTGCGCGGCGGGTCGATGACGATCACCGACGTGTACCGCAACGCCGCCGTCGTGCTGGCGGAGGTCGCGTTGGTCGCCCGGTTCGTCGGCGTCGTCGTGGAGGGGCCGCCGCAGGCCGCCGGCGGAGCGGTGTCGGCGCTCGAGGCCCCCAGGGTGGTGACGGAGGTGGTGCGGCGGGCCCTGGCGGCCAACCGCAAGGCGATCGACCTGCAGGACCGGCTGGGCATGAGCCCTTCGCGCGAACCCCGACTGGGCCTGGTCCGGGTAACCCTGTCGGAGGCCTACGACGTCACCAACACGCTGCTCGCGGAGCTGGCCCGTGTGAAGCTCCATCTCGGCATCGACGAGGTGCCCGGCGAAGATCCGGAACCGACCGACAGGCAGCTGTCGGACCTGCTCGCGCTGATCGCGCGCATTGCCGCGAACCTGGACAGCGTAAGCGGGGGCGTCACCCCGGAATTGTCGATTCGGCTCATGGAGAAGCACGAGGCCCTGGAACGGGAGCGGCTGGAGCGGGAAGCCCAGCGGCAGCGTCAGGCGGAGGCCGAGCGCGCGCTGGAGCTTGAACAACGCATGCGCGCGGAAGCGGAGCACCAGGCGGCGCTCGACCGGCTGCGCGAAGTGGAGGCGGAGAGGGAGCGGGAGCTCGAGCGCATGCGCCAGTCGGAGGCGGAACTCGATCAGGAGCGCGAGCGCCTGCGGCAGGCGGAGCAGGAGCTGAGTCGCCTGGAAGCCGAGGCGCGGCAGGAGGCCGTCCCGGCTCCGGGGGACGAGGACGGGGTCGCCGCGGCCGCGGAGGCTGCGGTCGGTCAACCCACAGAACCCGCGTTGGCCCCGTGCCCGGTTCTGTCCGCTCCCAACGCGAGCGACCTGATCCCGAGCTACCCCAGACGCGGTCGGATCGACTACGGAAGTGCGGTCATCACGGTGCGCTTCGCCGTGGACGAGGCCGGCGAAACGGTGGACGAGGAGGTGGCGGTGGTACCGGAACGGTCCAGGGCGGATCAACCAAGCCATCTCGAGCGCTTTGCGCAGGCGGCGATCAGGCAGGTGCAGAGATGGTCCGTCGAGTTCCCGAACCGGGAGGAAATGTCGTGCAGGATGGCCCAACGGGCGTCGATTACCGTGCGCTTCGACTATTGATGCAGGGGCTGTCAACACGGCCCGGGCAAGGGAGGAGCGCGACGTTTAGGAACTGGATCCTGGTCGGCCACGTGGTGCTCGCGGTTTCGGCAATGGCCGAACGGAACATCGAGTGGCCCGCCTACGGCGGGTCCCGGGGTGGCGGCCACTACTCCCGCGCGGAGCAGATCGACCGCGCCAACGTGGCGAGCCTGCGGCAGGTGTGGACGCACCGGTCGGGGGACTTTCGCACCGGCGCGCCGGACCTCGCGGACGGGGCCGAGCCGGGCGGGCCGGCCGCGCGTCCCACATCGTTCATGGCGACGCCGATCATGGTGCGGGACACGCTGTACTACTGCACGCCGTTCAATCGCGTATTCGCGCTGCATCCGGCCACCGGGAACGAGCAGTGGGTGTTCGACCCTGGCGTCGGGCCCGAAGCCTCCCATGTCACCAACTGCCGTGGGGTCGGCTCCTGGGTAGATCCGATCGATCCAGATGCGGTCTGCGGGCACCGCATCGTGCTCGGCACACTTGATTCACGACTGTTCGCCGTCGACGGGCGTACCGGCAAGACATGTGAGGACTTCGGCGTCGGAGGCGAGGTCGACCTCAAGGCGGGATTGACCGAGCACGAGGAGTTCGAATACGCGGTGACGAGCGCACCCGCCATCGCCGGGGACCTGATCGTCACGGGCGCCTACGTCATCGACGGTCGCCGGTCGGATGTGCCGTCCGGCGCCGTGCGCGCGTACAGCGTCCGCACCGGCGAGTTCGTGTGGGGCTGGAACCCCGTGCATCCCGACCACGCGCAGCGCAACGAAGACGGATCGTTCGTCGCCGGCACGGCCAACGTGTGGTCCACCATCTCGGTAGACGAGCGCCGGGGACTGGTCATCGTGCCGACCGGCAACTCCGCGCCCGACTACTACGGCGGCAATCGGGACGGGCACATGGACTACTACTCCAGCTCCGTGGTGGCGTTGCACGCCCAGACCGGAGAGGTCGCCTGGCACTATCAGACCGTGCACCACGACATCTGGGACTACGACGTGCCCGCGCAGCCGACGCTGGTCGACGTCACGGTCGGCGGGCGCACGCGGCCTGCCGTGGTCCAGGTGACGAAGATGGGGCTGACGTTCGTTCTGGACGTCGAAACCGGGCAGCCGCTGCACCCGGTTGAAGAACGGCCGGTCCCGCAGGACGGCGCCGTCGCCGGCGAGTACCTGAGCCCGACGCAACCGTTCCCCGCGAAGCCCGAACCGCTGCACCAGCTCGGCATCTCTCCGGATGATGCATGGGGCTTTACCTTCTGGGACGAGAGCGACTGCCGCGACCAGCTGGAGGCACTGACCACCGGCCCCATCTACACGCCGCCTACGACGGAGGGAACGGTGATGTACCCGGGCTATCTGGGCGGCAACAACTGGGGCGCGCCCGCGGTGGATCCGGACCGACAGGTCATGATCGCCAACACGAAACACTTCCCCTTCGTGGTGAGGCTGGTGGAGCGCAAGGACTGCGATGCGCGGGTCTTCTGGCAACAGGAGGGCACGCCGTACTGTGCCACTACAATGCCGCTGGTCTCGTCGAGCTTCGGCGCGCCATGCACCAAACCGCCTTGGGCGACCCTCGCGGCGGTCGACCTCGCGGCTGGCGACATCCTCTGGCAGGTGCCAATCGGCAATCTGCGCAACATGGCGCCCTGGCCGTTCCACAATCTGGTCAGGGGTGTGCTGGAGATGGGCGGGCCGATGGTAACGGCCGGCGGGCTGGTGTTCCTGGGGGCCACGTCGGACGGGTACTTGCGCGCGCACGACATCGACTCCGGGCGGGTGCTGTGGGAAGCGGAACTGCCGTCGTCGGGCAATGCCGTGCCGATGACGTACATGTATGAGGGCACGCAATACGTGGTGATCGCCGCGGGCGGTCACTTTATGTCGCCGGCGCCCGCCAGCGACGCGGTGGTGGCGTTCGCGCTGCCGCGCGGATGAGGCCGTCCCCTGCGCGACGGGGGCGGACATGTCCACCGCAACCACGGCCGACAACTCACTGCGGTAGCGGGCGAGACTACTGCGCCACTAGCGTACGGACCCGGCGCAGTTCCAGCCGGGAATAACGGATTTGTGGCATCGTCCTGACGCCCCCCAGAACTTACGCTGCGGGGCTGGGCTTGTCCCGTCCCGGCGGCTTGCACGACTCAGGCGCGGGTGACCACGAGGGTCGCCCCAGGGTCGCCCCTACGGTCGTGGCACGACTTCGATCTCGAACAGCCGCGGCCAACGCTTGCCGGTGACGAACAGCCGCCCGGTCCCCGGGTCGTAGGCGATGCCGTTCATCTCCGCGGTGTCCTCGCGGCGGAACACGACGGGGAGGATGCCGTCGAGGCGCAGCCACCCCCGCAGGCGACCGTCCGCCGGGTCGATGATGGCGATGGTCTCGGTCTGATAAACGTTCGCGTAGAGCGCGTCGTCCACGAACTCCAGTTCGTTGAGGCCGGCGATCGGCCCGTCCGGACCGGTCACCGTCACGCGATGGGACTCGCCGAACGTCGTCGGGTCGAGGTGTCGCAGCGTGGCCGTCCCGTCGCTCATGACGAGGCGGTCGCCGTCCGCGGCCAGACCCCAGCCTTCGCCGTCGTATGCGAAGTCATGCAGAGTTTGCAGGGTGCGGGCGTCGTACACGAATCCGACGCCTTCCCGCCAGGTGAGCTGGATCAGCCGCTCGCCGACGAGGGCGAGGCCCTCCCCGAACAGCCCGTCCCCGAGTCGCCGCTCGCGCAGCACGCGGCCGGTCTCCAGCTCCACCTCGCGCACTGCTGAAAGGCCGTATCCGCCGGTACTCTCGAACAGGCGCCCGTCGCGGAACAGCAGGCCCTGGGTGAAGGCCGCCGGGTCGTGCGGGAAGCTCTGCACGACGCGATATCCGTACTCGGCCGGGCGCGGCGTTTCGCCGGTGGCGACGACCGCGGCAAGCAGACCCGCCCACGCGATGAACGCGGAGCCGCGGACGGCTGACCGGTGAGCGGGATCGGAACGACTGTGCATGCGCGCGCCAACATGCCGGACGCGTGCTCCCGCGGCAAGCGCGGCACGCCGCCGTGATAGGCTCGCCGCCTTCTCCGAGCCGCGAAGGGGCCTCCATGACAGACCTCCTGGCCGGCGTCCGCGTGATCGACTTCACCCACGTCCATGCGGGCCCGCTCTGCACCTATCAACTCGCGCTGATGGGCGCGGACGTGATCAAGGTCGAGGCGCCGGGGTCCGGCGACCAGATGCGCGGCATGGGTCCCCAACTCGCTCCCGGAATGTCGCCAGGCTTCCTCGGCCAGAACGCGAACAAGCGCTCGATCGCGGTCGACCTCAAGGCGGAGGAGGGACGCGCCGTCGTGCACGACCTCGTCGCCACTGCGGACGTCCTCGTGATCAACATGCGCCCGGGCACCTCCGGCCGCCTCGGGATCGATTACGACACGGTCAGGGAGATCAACCCGCGCATCGTCTACTGCGCCATCTCGGGCTACGGCCAGTCCGGTCCAGAGAGCGACCGCCCCGCGTTCGATCACCTGATCCAGGGCGAGTCCGGGATGTTCAACGCGACCGGCACCCCGGAGCAGCCCGTGCGCGTGGGCTTCGCAGTCGTCGATGCGGGCACCGCGATCATCGCGAGTTCCGCGATCAACGGCGCGCTCCTGCGGCGCGAACGGACCGGCGAAGGCGCCTTCCTCGACGTCTCGATGCTCGAGTCGTCCATGACCCTGATGGGCCTCAACTACTACGGCTTCCTCGCGACCGGGCGCATCGGCCGCCGCGTCGGTCCGCAGCCCCTCGCCGGCGTCGGTTCCGCCGGGACCTTCGACACCGCCGACGGCATCCTGATGGTCAACGCCAACAGCTACCGGCTGTTCCTGCGCCTCGCCAGGGCGGTGGGGCGCGCCGACCTCCTGGAGGACGAACGGTTCGCCACGCCGGCCGCGGCCCAGGAGAACCGTGTCGAGTTGCGCCAGATCTTCGCAGATCTCTTCGCGACCGACAGCGCCGAGCACTGGGACGGTGTCCTGCGCGAGGGCGGTGTCCCCGCGGGAATCGCCAAGACCCCGACGCAGACCGTGAAGCACCCCCAGCTCGCGCATCGGCGGAGCCTCGCGACGCTGAGCGGCGTGCCCGGAGCCGGCGACCTCGCGTTCCTCGGCGCCGGCTTCACCGTCGACGAGGCGGCCACCACGCCGGAGCGCCCGCCGCCACTGCTGGGCGAGCACACCGACGAGATCCTGGCGGAACTGGGTGCGGACGCCGGGGCGCTACGGGAGCGCGGAGCGGTGGCGTAAACTCGGGCACCGTGTCACGCGTATACCGCTCCGAAACGACGCCATGGCTCGTCGCGGTCATGGGCCTTGCCCTGGTGGTGCTTGCCGGGTCGCTTTGGACGGCGTGGCGGGAGAGCAGCGCCACAGAGTTCGCCATCGCCGCGCCGCTCCACCTCCTCGGCATCGCCCTCGTGCTCTCCGGGTTCCATGTCCGCTACTGGATCGCGGACTCCATCCTGCACGTCCGGGCGTCCTTCTTCCGCTGGAAGATCCCCGTGGACTCCATCGTCAGCGTGAAGCCGACGCGGAGCTGGATGAGCGGGCCCGCGCTTTCGCTCGACCGGCTGGAGATCCTGCACAAGCGCGGGGTCGTCCTGATCTCGCCTCGGGAGCGCGACGCGTTCGTGCGGGAGCTTGCGCGGGCGAGGGACCACGTGGGGAGATGACCCCGTGAGGAGCCGGGTCTACAGGTCCAAGGTCTCGCCGCTCTTCCTGGTGCTGATCGCCTTGGCCCTCCCCGCCGTTTACGCCTATCTGTGGCAAGCATGGGAGGACGGCAGCCCTGGCGAGATTGCCGTTGCCTCGACCATCGTGGGGCTGCTCTCCGTCCTGGTACTCGGTCCCGTCAACACGAGGTACTGGATCGAAGGGCCCGTCCTGCACGTTAGAGCCTTCGTATTCCGCTGGCGGATTCCCGTCGAGTCGATCATCCGCATCACGGCCGGAGCGGAACATGGGACGTTCCGGAAAGCGGCCCTTTCGCTCGACATGATCGAGATCTGGCACCGGCGAGGCAGCATCGCGATCTCGCCCCGGCACCGGCGGGACTTCCTCGCCGACCTCAACCGCGCCAGGGAAGCGCTCGGGATCGAACCCGCCAGAGGCATTCGGGCGTGAACCGCGTGATCGTCGTCGGCGGGGGCAACGCCGCCCTCTGCGCCGCCATCTCCGCCCGGGAGCAGGGCGCCGACGTGACGGTGCTCGAACGCGCCCCGTTCGGACAGCGCGGCGGCAACTCCCGCTTCACCGCCGGCGGCATGCGCGTCGTCTACGACGGCAACGACGACATGCGGGCCCTGATGCCGGACCTGACCGAAGACGAACTCGCCCGCACGGACTTCGGCGCCTACCCCCGCGACCGCTTCTACGACGACATGGGGCGCATCACCGAGTACCGCACGGACCCGGACCTCGCCGGCAAGCTGATCGACGAGAGCTTCGACACCCTGCGCTGGATGACCGGCCACGGCGTCCGGTTCCTGCCGATGTACGGCCGCCAGTCCTTCGAGACCGATGGCCGCGTGCGCTTCTGGGGCGGGCTGACGGTGGAGGCGTGGGGTGGCGGCCCGGGGCTCGTCGACAGCCTGACGGACATCGCGCGGCGCGGGGGCGTGGACATCCGCTACGGCGCGCGGGCGGTGGCGCTGGAGCTGAAGGCGGGCCGTGTGTGCGGCGTACGCACCGCGGACGCTGCGCTGGCGGCCGACGCGGTCGTGCTGGCCTGCGGGGGGTTCGAGTCGAACGCGGCCTGGCGCGCGCAGTACCTCGGGCCGGGGTGGGAGATCGCCAAGGTGCGCGGCACGCGCTTCAACACCGGCGACGGCATCCGCATGGCGCTGGACGCCGGCGCGGCGAGCCGCGGCAACTGGTCCGGCTGCCATGCGGTGGCCTGGGACATGCACGCGCCGGACTTCGGCGACCTCGACGTCGGCGACAACTTTCAGAAGCACTCCTACCCCCTTGGCGTGGTGCTGAACGCCGAGGGCCGCCGCTTCGTCGACGAGGGGGCGGACTTCCGCAACTACACCTACGCGAAGTACGGCCGCGAGATCCTGAGGCAGACTGGCCAGTTCGCCTGGCAGGTGTTCGACGGCAAGGTCCTCCCCCTGCTGCGCGACGAGTACCGCATCAAGCGGATGACGAAGGTCTCGGCCGACAGCCTGGAAGCCCTGGTGAAGAAGCTCGACGGCGTCGACGCGGCGCAGGCGCTCGCCACCCTCCAGGCTTTCAATGCGGCCGTGGACGTCGACACCCCGTTCGACCCGGCCGTGAAGGACGGCCGCGCCGCCCGCGGCATCGATCCGCCGAAGTCGAACTGGGCGAACCGCCTCGACACGCCGCCGTTCGAGGCTTACGGCGTCACCTGCGGGATCACCTTCACCTTCGGCGGGCTGCACGTGGACGACCAGTCTCGCGTCGTCGGCGTGGACGGCGCGCCGATCGAAGGACTGTATGCGGCCGGCGAACTGGTGGGGGGCCTCTTCTACTTCAAC
Organism: Pseudomonadales bacterium; assembly: GCA_022827245.1. Taxonomy (GTDB): domain Bacteria; phylum Pseudomonadota; class Gammaproteobacteria; order Pseudomonadales; family Azotimanducaceae; genus VXNE01. Next base: position 17,490 of record JAJDTI010000180.1, read on the forward strand.
TATCCGGGCGGGACCGGGCTCACGTCCGGCGCCGTGTTCGGGCGGACTGCCGGACGCAACGCCGCGTCCGGTCCGGGATAACCCCGGGGCGGATGGTCGTGCCCGGCGTCGATGCGCAGCGACGCAGGCTCCGCACCCTTCGCGAGGCGGTTCGCGCCGCGACGTACCTTGACGAAACCCGGGCCGTCCGCGCCCTGCTCTCCGACATCGACCTGTCCGTGGGACAGCGCCAGCGGGTGATGGCGCGGGCCCGGGACCTGGTCCAGGCATGCCGCGCCCGCGGCCACGAACGGTCGCTCCTCGACTCGTTCCTGCAGGAGTTCGGCCTCTCCAACGAGGAGGGCATCGCGCTCATGTGCCTCGCCGAGTCCCTCCTCCGGGTGCCGGACGCGCGGACCGCCGACGAACTCGTCGCGGACAAGCTCGCCCACGGCAGGTGGACGGAACACGCCGGGGCTTCGGAGTCCTTCTTCGTGAACGCCTCGACCTGGGCACTGATCCTGACCGGGGGCGTGCTGTCCCTCTCCGAGCACATCACGCGGGACGCCGACGGCTGGTTCGGCGGCCTCGTCTCCCGCCTCGGGGAGAGCGCCGCCCGTGCCGGCATCGTCCGCGCCATGCGCATCCTGGGCCGCGGGTTCATCCAGGGACAGGACATCGAGGAGGCGCTGGCAAACGAGCGCGGCTCGGTGTCGTCGTTCGACATGCTCGGCGAGGGCGCCCGCACGGCCGCCGACGCGCAACGGTACTTCGAGGGCTACCGCCACGCCCTCGCCGCGGTCGCGGCCGCGTACCCGGACGCCAGTCCGGAAGCCGCTTCGGGGGTCTCGGTCAAGCTGTCCGCGCTGCACCCGAACTTCCGGCAGGCGCGGCGGGAAGACGTGCTGCGCGAACTCGCGCCGCGCCTCTCGGAACTGGCCGCCCGGGCCGCCCGCGCCAACGTCCACCTCACCGTCGACGCCGAGGAAGCCGCGCGCCTCGACCTCGCGCTGGACCTGATCGAGCACGTCGCGCGCGACGGGGACGCCCAGGGCTGGCAGGGCCTCGGCGTCGCCGTCCAGGCCTATTCGAAACGTGCGCCCGCGGTACTCGACTGGCTGGCCGAGCTGGCCCGAGCCACCTCGCGGCGCATCATGGTGCGGCTCGTCAAGGGCGCGTACTGGGATACCGAGATCAAGCACGCCCAGGTCGGGGGGTTCGAGGAGTACCCCGTCTTCACGCGCAAGGCGTCCACGGACCTTTCCTACATCGCCTGTGCGAGGAAGCTCTGCCGCGCATCCGACGCGCTCTTCCCCCAGTTCGCCACGCACAACGCCCACACGCTGGCGACCGCGGCGGAACTCGCCAGGGGCCACGAGTTCGAGATGCAGCGCCTGCACGGCATGGGCGAACTGCTCTACGACGAGGCGCTACGCCAGCTTCCCGACCTGCCGCGGGTACGCGTGTATGCCCCGGTCGGCGGCCACGAGGAACTGCTTCCCTACCTCGTGCGTCGGCTTCTCGAAAACGGCGCCAATTCGTCCTTCGTCAACCGTTTCCTCGACGCCGAGATCAGCCTCAACGAGGTGGTGCGCGACCCGGTCGCCGACGTCACCCACTTCGAGCGGATCCCGCATCCGCGCATCCCGCTGCCACGGGCGCTATACGGTGAGTCGCGGGCGAACTCCGCCGGGCTCGACCTCGACCACCCGACGCAGGCCACGGAACTGCTGGCCGCCATGGAACCCTTCCGCACGTCGCCCTGGGGCGACGCCGACGGTACACCGGTCCTCAATCCCGCCGACCGGCAGGACACCGTCGGAGCCGTGCGGACGGCCATGCCTGCCGACATCGACCAAGCGCTCGACCAGGCAGTCCGCGCCCAGCCCCGGTGGGACGCTACGCCGGCTGCCGAAAGGGCCGAGGCGCTCCTCGAGACCGCGGCGGCGTTCGAGACGCACCGGCCCGAGCTGGCGGCGCTCCTCGTCCGGGAGGGCGGCAAGACGGTGGCCGACGCCCTCGCCGAGATCCGCGAGGCGGTCGACTTCTGCCGGTACTACGCCGGGGAGTGCCGGAGCCGCTTCGAAGCCGGCATCCCGATGCCCGGCCCGACCGGCGAGGACAACGCGCTACGCCTCCACGGCCGCGGCGTGTTCGCCACGATCGCGCCCTGGAACTTCCCGCTCGCGATCTTCACTGGACAGACCGTCGCCGCCCTCGCCGCCGGCAACTGCGTGGCGGCGAAACCGGCCGAGCAGACGCCCCTCGTCGCGCGTCGCGCCGTCGAACTCATGCACGCGTCCGGGATCCCGCACGACGTGCTGCACCTGCTCCCCGGAAGCGGCGAAGAAGTCGGCCGCGCGCTCGTCGCCGACCCACGTGTCGCGGGCGTCGCGTTCACGGGCTCCACGGCCACCGCCCGCGCCATCCACCGCACGCTCGCCGACCGCGCCGGGCCGATCGTGCCGCTGATCGCGGAGACCGGCGGTCAGAACGCGATGCTGGTCGACTCCACGGCGCTGCCGGAGCAGGCCGTCGACGACATCGTGCGCTCGGCCTTCGGCTCCGCCGGCCAGCGCTGCTCGGCGCTCCGGGTGCTGTACGTCCAGGACGACATCGCCGACCGGCTGCTCGAGATGCTCGCGGGCGCGATGGACGAACTGCGTATCGGGGACCCGTGGGACCTCGCCACCGACGTCGGTCCCGTCATCGACGCGGACGCCCGCGCAGCGCTCGCCGCCCACGCCGACGCGTCCGCGCCGCGACGGCTCCACGCCTGCACGCTGCCCACGCACTGCGCACGCGGCACCTTCGTGGCGCCCCAGGTGTTCGAGATCGGCTCGGTCGCGGACCTCGAGGAAGAGCACTTCGGGCCCCTGCTCCATGTCGTCCGCTTCCGGGCCGCCGACTGGCGGCGAAGTCTTGCCGACATCCGCGCTTCGGGCTTCGGTCTCACCCTGGGCGTCCAGAGCCGCATCGGGCGACGCGCGGCGGAAGTGGCGGCGCTCTCGCGAGTCGGCAACCTGTACGTCAACCGGGACATGGTCGGCGCCGTGGTCGGTACGCAGCCGTTCGGCGGCGAGGGCCTGAGCGGCACGGGGCCGAAGGCGGGCGGGCCGAACTACCTGCCGCGCTTCGCCGTCGAGCGGGTGGTGACGGTCAACACCGCCGCGACGGGAGGCAACGCGGAGCTGCTGGAGCTACCGCCGTGACGACTGCCCTCCCTGTCGGCGGCTCGCGACAGACGCTCTACGGGACCTTCCTCCAGCTCGCAAGGCGTACCGGCGAATGTCTCGCGTCTTCCGCCATGTCCCGCGTCTGCCGCCACTAGACTTCAAGAGCGCCTAGCGGTGCATCGGCAACACACGCAGGGAGTGGCCTACGGGACCGTAGTCTGAACAGTGCTTCAACGTTCCGCCGCCACCCGGCGGGTATACTTTCCGGGGCATGAGCGAAGTCCACGAGTTTCTGGAGGATCGGGCGGAAACGGCCGCACGATCGTACCCGTGGGCGTTCGCTGGCCGCGAGGCAGAGGTTGCGCGCATCCTGGCGCTTTCCCGCAGTCTGCCGCCGGAGGGCGCGGCCTCGCAGACCCTGCTCATTCAGGGAGCCCCCGGAAGCGGCAAGACCTCGCTGCTGATCCACGCCCAGCGCATGCTGGAAGAACACCCGGACTGGAAGACCGCGCCCTGCCACATCGAAAATCCCCCCGGCACCCGGCAGGGGGTGAATGAAGCGTATGGGCACATGGCGGAACACCTGGTGGGCACTTCCCCGGCCCGGTTCTTCGACACGACACAGCGCAGCACGAAAGGACGTGCCGGGGTGGCTGGCATCAGCGGCGAACGCACGCACACCACCATATCGCCCCCCCCGGTATTCACAGGCGCCGCCTCGATCGCCGCGTGGCACCGCGCCCGCCATGCCGGCCAGCAGGCCTGGGGACCGGCGCGGCGGGTGATCGTCCTGCTGGACGAAACCCAGGGCATCAGGCCTGACACTCCGGCGGCCGAGATGCTGCAGGACCTCCACACCCAGCGGCGGATTCCGGTGCTACTGGTATGCGCCGGACTGTCGAACAGCGTCAACCGGCTCGACCGGGCAGGCCTGTCGCGCGTCGAGAACGTGCTGGGCCTTGGAGGGCTGGACGAGGAAGAGGCCAGGGATTGCGCGACGCGCGCGTTGCGCCAGGCCCTGGAGCACGGCGTGCGCGGTGCGCGTGCTGACGTCGACGCATGGGGGGCGCGCATCGCGCGCGCCGCAGGTGGCTGGCCACGCCATCTCCACACCTATCTCCAGGCGACCTGGAAGGCACTCGCGAAGATGCCAGAGCCGGATCTCGCGGCGGCCAACCTTGATGCGGTCATGGTGGCCGGGGATACGGAGCGCCAGATCTACTACCGCCGCCGTGTCGGGCTGTCGGGGTGTCCGAGCCACATCCTCAGGGCCATCCATCAGCGCATCAGTGGCGCTGGCAAGCCTCTCTACGAAGGGGCGCTGCGGAACGCCATAGCGCGGGCGATTTCGCAAGCCCCCGAACGCGAACGGCAGGACTGGGACGAGCGCTTTTCCACCCTGGATGACGGCATCGACTCGATGCTGAGAGCGGGCGTCCTCAGCATCGACGAAACCGGCGCCTACTGTTCCCCCATCCCCTCACTCGCCCACTTCATCCTGTCCTCGGAGGACGACCACCCCGATGGCACAGGGGGAACGTCCGCACCGCGGCGTACGGCGTCCCCCTCGCCGGGATAAACCGGCGGGCGGCGGTACCTCCGGGAGTCAGAGGGCCGGGCTGCCGGGTGGCGCTTGCGCCCCTGCGCGCCGGTTGCCAGCAGACCGGCGCCTCGCGTGCTGCGCAGTCATGCCGCGCGACCTTCCTAGAGCGGCACTGCCTACACGGGGATGCGATCACGCTCGATCAGCGGTTCGAATCCCGGCGTTTCAATGGTGCTGGGGGGAGGGCACCCCGTTGCGCCCGCGCCAGAACACGTCCGCGTGGGCGAGGGCCATCATGAACCACATCAGGTTGTGGGAGTGGATCCGCAGGCCCGCGAGTTCGAAGCTCACGTTCGTCCCGCTCGCTGCGAGCAGTCCGAACGCGAGGAAGGCGATGGGCCAGATGCGCGGATAGAGGAACTTGAACACCGGAACTTCCCGAGGGGTCGACGAAAGCGCGGCATGATACGCATGGCGTGGCCAATCCCCTAATCCGTTACGGACCCGGCAACCCGCCGGTACGGAATCAGCCGCGCAGGCGCGGCAATACCTCTTCCGCGAAGCGGGCCGCGGCGGCGCGGGCCTCGGGGGACGGCGCCGCGAAGTTGGGCCCCATGACCAGGAACTTGTCGACTCCCAGGTCCACGAGATCCCGCAGCCGCGACACGCAATGGTCCGGGTCTCCGACGACCGCGTACCCGTCGATGAACTCCTCGGTGAGCGCCGTCGTCTGCTGCCCGCCCGCCTGGCCGTGGGCATTCATGTCGTACAGGTCGTGCAGATTGCGGAACACCTCGGCCTGCGCCGCGTCCGCCGGTCCCGAGATCTCTCCGTACATCACCGAGAACCGCGCGAAGAGACCGGTGGTCGCCCGCCCAAGCTCCCGGCCCACCGCCGGATCGTCGTGGCAGACCACGTTGACGTAAGCGCCGAACTTCAGCTCATCCGGATCACGACCGGCCTGTTCGGCGGCCTGACGCGCGGTCTCCATCCCCCACGCGACCCGCTTCGGCTCCGCGCCGAGGGCGAGCAGCACCCGGTCCGCGTGCCGCGCCGCGATGCCGATGACGCGCGGCCCGGTGGCCACCACCTCGACGGGCACCTTCGGGCCGTCGCTGATCCAGCGGATGGAACTGATCTCCGGTTCGCCGGCAAGCCCCAGCACTTCCGTGGGCCCGGCGGCGTCGTGCGGGATGTCGATGGCCGCGAAAGCGACTTCTTCACCCCGCAAATACGCCTGCAGATGCGCCACGTAGCGCTCGAACCAGCCCAGCCGCGCGGGCGCCCGGCCGAGATGCGCCAGGGCGCTGTCGCCCCTGCCGATGCCCACGACCATGCGACCGCCGGACAGGCGCTGCACCGACAGGGCCGAGGAAGCCGTCACCGCCGCGTGACGCGTCACCGGGTTCGTCACCGAAGTCGCGAGCCCGAGAGTTTCGGTCGCTTCCGCGCCAAGCGCGAGGCAAATGTACGGGTCGCCGGACAGGTTCTGCGAGTCGACGACGAGCATGCCGTCCCACCCTGCGGCTTCCGCCCGCCGCGCGAAGTCGGCGCTCCGGTTCGGCGCGGCTACGGTCGCGGTCCAGAACTCCATGGCAGTCTCCTCTGGCATCACCGGGGGGCGGGCTTGCCCCAAGCAAACCGCTCTCAACTAATTGATTTAACGTCATTTGAGCGCGTTTGTCTAAACGACGTCGAACGGTGTTCGGATGTCGCGAGGAACGACGAGAGAGCGACGGCATGGTCGCGGCGGCCGGCTGAGGCGGGTTGCTCACGCGCTCAGCTCTACGTGGGCGGCCGAGCAGGGAGTGACGGAAGCCCATGGGCTGCTGGGCGTAAGGTACGCCGGCGACGGCGGCGCCGTTTGCGAACCGCTGGGCGGCTCGGCGATCATCGAAGCTACCGTCTCGGGGGGTGCCATGAGTGTGATGCGCCGGGCATTGGGTTGGGCAGGTCTCGCCGTGTGTGTCTTCGCAGCGATGTCCGGTTCCGGCGCCGAGCCGATCACGCTGCGCCTGCACACCTTCAACTCGCCCAAGGCGATCGTGAACCAGTTGTTCCTCCAGCCATGGGCGAGGGAGCTCGCGGCCAGCTCGGAAGGCCGGGTCACGGTCCAGGTGTTCCCGGCAATGCAACTGGGCGGCAGGCCGGCGGATCTCTACGGCCAGGCGCGGGATGGCGTCGTCGACCTCGTCTGGACGTTGCCGGGGTACTCGCCGGGGCGGTTTCCGTTGACGGAGGTGTTCGAACTGCCCTTTGTCTGCGGCAACGCGGAGGCGACCAGCCAGGCGCTGACGACATTCTACCGGAAGTGGATGCGCGACGAGTACCGGGACACACATCCGCTGGTGTTCCATGCCACGGCGCCTGGTCAGATCCACACCGCCGACCGCCCGGTCCGGACCGTCGACGATCTCTCGGGGCTGAAGGTGCGCGCCGCGTCGCAGACCGTCGCCGCGATGCTCGAAGCGCTCGGCGCCGTCCCGGTCGGCATGCCGGTCCCGCAGGTCTACGAGGCGCTCGCGCGGGGCGTCGTGGAAGGCGCCATGGTCCCCTGGACCATCATGCGGCCGTTCCGGCTGCACGAAGTGACGCGCTACCACACCGAGGTGGGCCTCGGCTGCACCCCGTTCGTGCTGACGATGAACAGGGCCCGTTACGACGGGCTCCCCGCGGCCGTCAGGCGGCTTCTCGACGATTCCACGGGCATGGCGCTCGCCCAACGGCTCGGCCGGATCTGGCAGGAGGACGAGGAGGCCGGACGCGACATTGCGCTGCAGCGCGGCCACCCCCTCATCCCGCTTGAGGAGGCGGAGCGCGCACGCTGGCGGGCGGCCACCGCGCCCGTGGTGGGCGCCTGGGTGGCGAAGGTCGACGCCATGGGATACGACGGACGAGCGCTGCTCGCCGACGCGCGGCGTCTGACCGCCGGCCACGCCGATGCCTCGATCCGGTAGACCGCCCGGACCCGCGGCGGTCCAGGGGCCGCCAGGGCCGGACAGTGCGGCGGACGACCGGTCGGCCGGCGCCCTGGAGCGGCTGGCCCGGGCTTTCGCCCTGGCGGGCGGGATGCTGCTGGTCGCCGTCGTAGGGATGACGGTGGCGAGCGTCCTCGGCCGCTACCTGTTCGGCGTGCCGATCCCCGGCGACTACGAGTTGACCGAACTCGCTTGCGGTATCGCGGTATTCGCCTTCTTCCCCCATTGTCACGTGACCCGGGGCAACGTCGTCGTCGACTTCTTCACGAGCCGGCTGCGTCCCCGCTACCGGACGGTGCTGGACGGCGTGCACGCCATGGCGTTCACCGCCGTGGCCGGTCTCGTCACATGGCGCCTGTTCGTCGGCGGCATGCGCAAGCTCGAGGACGGAGAGACGACCCTGTTCCTCGAGGTTCCGATGCACTCGGCGTACCTCGCCGCGCTGGTCTCCGCGGGACTCCTGACGGCGGTGTGTGTCCTGGTGATCTACCGCCACTTCCAGGCGCTCCGACGATGACGGACACCGGGTTCGGCGCGCTCCTGTTCGGTGTGTGTCTGGTGCTGATCGGGCTGCGGATGCCGGTGGCAGTGGCCAGTTCTTTGAAAGACATGACCCTCGATCTAGCCTAATCGCGAGAGGCGAAAGCGAAAGAGATGGATCTGATCACAGTTTCAGAACACGTCAAAAACTCTCCTATTGAAGGTGTTGTCGCGCCCGGCTTCGAACTGGTTGCGGAGATGTTTGTCCGTAATTTCGAGCAAGGGCTTGAGATAGGCTCAGCCGTCGCAGCCTATCGCGGCCATCAACTTCTCTTCGATCTTTGGGGTGGATTCAAAGACGAGGAACGTCAAGAACCCTGGGAATCGAACACCATGGCTTGTGTACATTCAAGTACCAAAGCCATCGCTGCCCTGGCAATTGCCATGGCATTGTCGCGAGGTAATCTCGAATTGGATCGCCCAGTGGCGGATTACTGGCCTGAGTTTGCTGAAAACGGTAAGGAAGGAATCACTGTTCGCCAGATTCTGGATCATTCAGCCGGTCTTCCGATTGTAGAAGAGCCGCTCAGCATTGCCATCATGGCCGATTTGAATGCGCTTAGTGCCATTCTCGCGAAACAAACACCACAGTGGGAACCGGGTACCCGACATGGGTATCACGGCTGGACGATCGGGATGTATCTCAGCGAGATCATGAGAAGAACCGACCCCGAGTCGAGGACAATCGGAAAATTTGTACAGGAAGAGATCTTCGATCTGCTGAACGAAGAGTTTTACATCGGCCTACCAGACCACATCGACGATTCGCGGGTTTCCGGTGAGATCAT
>JAJDTI010000015.1 GCA_022827245.1 Pseudomonadales bacterium
CTCGGTTCCTATAACCTGTCGAGCGAACGGACCGGCCACCGGGTCAAGGTCCGCCGCATCCGCTGACGGGGATTCCATGGCGTTCGTCTTCACCGAGGAGCAGGAGCAGTTTCGCGACATCGTCGCCCGCTTCCTGCGCGATACGTCGCCCACGGTGGAAGTCCGCCGGCTGATGGAGACCGACGCCGGTTTTGACGGCGGGGTCTGGGAGCGCCTGAACAGCGAGCTCGGCCTGTCCGCCCTCCACGTCCCGGAAGCCCTGGGCGGACAGGGATTCTCCTTCGTGGAACTCGGCATCGTCTGCGAGGAGATGGGACGCGCGCTGCTCTGCGCTCCCTACCTCTCATCCGCCGTGCTGGCGACGGACGCGATCCTGCAGGCCGGCGATCTCGGGCAACAGGCCGAACTGCTTCCCGCGATGGCCTCCGGGGGACGCCGCGGCGCCCTGGCCGTCACGGAGCCGAACGGGGGCTGGCACGCCGAGGCCGTCGAGACCACCGCGACGCGGAACGGCGCGGCGTACCGGCTCGATGGCGCGAAGAGCTTCGTGATCGACGGCCACACCGCCGACTTCATCGTCGTCGTCGCCCGCGAACGCGGCTCGAGCGGCGCGGACGGCATCTCCTTCTTCACGGTGGCCGGCGACGCGCCCGGCCTCGACCGGCGGTTGCTCGAGACCGTCGATGCCACGCGCAAGCAGGCCAGGCTCACCTTCCGCGGCGTTCCCGCGGAACCGCTCGGCGAGCCGGGCGCCGGCGCACCGGCGCTCGAGCGGATCCTGGTGGACGCCGTCACGGCGCTCGCCAGCGAAATGGTCGGCGGCGCGCAGCAGATGCTCGACTCCGCGATCGAGTACACGAAGCTCCGCATGCAGTTCGGCCGCGCCATCGGTTCGTTCCAGGCGGTCAAGCACAAGTGCGCGGACATGCTGCTCGAAGTGGAACTTGCGAAGTCCGCCGCCTACCAGGCCGCTGCCGCCGTCGCCGAGGGCGCGGAGGACGCGCCGGCCCTCGCGTCGCTCGCAAAAGCCGCCGCGTCCGACACGTACCTGCAGGCCGCCGCGGACTGCATCCAGTTGCATGGTGGCATCGGCTTCACCTGGGACAACGACACGCATCTATGGTTCAAGCGGGCCAAGAGTTCCGAGGTGCTGTTCGGCGACGCGACCCACCACCGCGAGCGCATGCTGGAACACTGGCCGGAGTGAGACGATGAGCGAACGGAGCGAAGCCGAGGTCCGGGCGGAAGTCCGCGAGTGGCTCGAAGCGCATTGGGACCCGGATCGTCCCCTGGTGGAGTGGCGCAACATGCTCGCCGACACGGGCTGGGGCGTGCCGCACTGGCCGCGCGAATGGTTCGGGCTCGGCCTGCCGGTCCCGCTCTCCCAGGCGGTGGACGAGGAGTTCGCGAAGCAGGGCGCCGTCGGGGTGGCGAAGGCCGGTATCCGCCACCTCGCGGCCGCGACGCTCCTCGAGCACGGCGACGACTTCCACAAGGAACGCTTCCTGCGGCGCATCCTCACCGGCGAGGACACGTGGTGCCAGCTCTTCAGCGAGCCGGGCAGCGGCTCCGACCTCGCCGGCGCGACGACCCGCGCCGACTTCGACGGGCAGCAGTGGGTGGTCAACGGCCAGAAGGTCTGGACCACGAGCGCCCACCACGCCCAATACGGCCTGCTGCTGGCGCGCACGGACTGGGACGTGCCGAAGCACCAGGGCTTGACTTACTTCGTCCTCGACATGGAGCAGCCGGGCGTCGAGGTGCACCAGTTGCGCCAGATGAACGGGCACGCGTCGTTCAACCAGGTGTTCTTCACCGACGCCCGCATCCCGCCCGAGTACCAGGTGTCCGAGACCGGCAACGGCTGGCGCGTCGCCATGACCACGCTCGCGCACGAGCGGCGCGGGGCCGACGGCCTGCGCGCCCATGCCTTTGCGAGCGAGCGCGTCGGCCGCATCTACGAGGAGGAAGCGCGCGAGATCGCCACGATCATGGAGCCCTACAAGTGGTATCCGCAGCGGGCCGGGCGGGTGGATCTCGTGCTGCCGCGGGCCCGCGAGACCAGTCGCCTCGACGATCCGGTCGTGCGCCAGGAAGTGGCGAAGCTGCTTACCCTCGTGAAGTCGGCCGAGTGGACGGCGCGCCGCGCCCGGGCGGCGCAGGAACAAGGCCGGCCGCAGGGGCCGGAGGGATCCCTCGGGAAGCTCGCCGCCAGCCACGTCGCCCGCGCCGCCGCGCGCGTGCACACGCTGATCTCGGGCGCCGACGCCATGCTCTCCGGCGACGACGGGCCCTTGGACGGTCTGATCGCCGAGATCCTCGTCTCGGTCCCGGCGACTTCCATCGCCGGCGGCACGGACGAGATCCAGCGCAACATCATTGCGGAGCGGGTCCTCGGGATGCCGAAGGAGCCGCGCATGGACACGGGCCCGTTCCGGGACGTGCCGAGGAACGTCGGGAGTTCGTAGCGCCCCCGCCTTCAGAGTGCCCCTGGCATGGTGGAGTCCACACCCTCAGCGATCAGGTACGGCGCTGTCCGACCAAAAGGTCTTTCTCCAGCGGATCGGCGACGGCGCCAAGGACAGGACGTGGCGGGTCGGCAGATGGACGCTCACATGCCCCAGACGTGAAGCTCGGCCGCGCCTGCCGACTCGCGGCGGTGGTAGATGCGATCGTCCCAGCTCTTTTTCCCGTCGCGATCGAAGATCACCAGGTGGCCGGACTCCGCACCGCAGCGGTCCATGTAACCCGCGGTCTGTTCGAGTCCCTCGGCGACCGTTCGATCGACGCCCCTGCGGGCGTGAAGAACCTTGCACTCCACAACGTGCCGGCGCGTCCGGGTGCCCTGGGGCCACACAACCAGCAGGTCCGTGCGTCCGCGGCCCAGGCCGTACTCCCGCTCGATGCGGCCGCCGCCGTTGACGATGCGCTGCAGGAACGCCTGCAGCAGGAGTTGCGGCCCCGCCTCGCGGTAGTCGAACCGTTCCACCCAGTGCTCGGAGTGCTCGCGGAAGAAAGCCTGGAAGGCCGCTAGCAGCCTGACCAGATCCAGGCCGCCGCGGTCGTCCACGTACCAGGCCGTGTCCTGCACCAGCCCCTCCTGGGCCGCGTAGGTGAGTTCGCGCGGCACCACTTCGGCGTAGATGGGGTTGGCGATGCGCAGCGGCGATTTCCGGGCCACCAGCCCAAGGTCGCGGACGTACTCGATGTCGCGGGCCGAGAACTCGCGCTCGTCGCCTCCCGAGAGCAGCGGGCCCACCACGCGCCGCACCCGGTCCTCCCGGAGCTTGTCGGCGAGCTGGTCCAGATGTGTCTCGCGGCGCTCGACGATGCGTTCCCGGGCGTCCATCACCTGGTCTGCGGTGATCGGAGAATCCCGGTTCTCGCCGGCTTGGCCGGCGGAGCAGGTCTCGTCGGCCAGGGCGTTGACCAGCCACGGCTGGCCTTGCGTCTGCGTCCAGATCGTCTCGATGGCCTCCTCGGCAAACGCCTGTCCGGTCTCCGCCGTGTGCTGCGTCAGCAGGGACGCGACTTGGTCGCGGGAGAAATCGCCCAGCCGCAGCGACCTCGCCTTGACGTTGAAGGCGCTGCCGCCCGCGACCACCGCGTTTTGCGAACCCGAGTGGATCCGGTAGTCGCGCACATCCCGTACGCCGCATAGCACCACGCTCTGCGGGAAGCCGTTGGGACGGCGCACGTACCCGGCGCGCAACTGGCGCAACACGGACAACAGGGTGTCGCCGACCAGGGCGTCGATCTCGTCGATGAGCAGGACCAGGGGCGTCGGATGGGCCTCGGCCCAGCGGCTCAGCACTTGGCCAAGGCACCCGTCGGGTCCCGATCTGGCGAGAAGGTCGGGCCAGATCTCCTCGACCAAGCCGTCGTCCAACGTCGACCGTGCCCAAACGGCCAGCTCGTCCAGAATCGCCCGCATGGCGCGCTCGGTGTTCTCGCCCGCGGCCTGTCCCACCTCGACGTTCGCGTAGACGCACCTGTACTTCCCCACCGAGCCGTGGTTGAGTAGCTCGCGCAACGCCAGCAGGGCGGATGTCTTCCCCGTCTGGCGGGGCGCGTGAAGGACGAAGTAGCGCTCGTTCCGGATCATGGAGAGCACGTTGTGGAGATCCAGCCGGTCCAGCGGCGGGATGCAGTAGTGCTCGGCGGGGCGAACTGGTCCGGTGGTGTTGAAGAACCGCACCGGGCCAGTATGACATGGCCCCGAGGTCGTCAAAAAAACAGGGGGAGAGCATGGAAATCCACGGTCACTGCGACGAGCGGTTCGCCGCGTTGCGCGAAGAGTTCGAGCGCAACTTCACCGAGCGCGGCGATGTCGGGGCGAGCTTCGCCGCGACGGTCGAGGGCGAGTACGTGGTGGACATCTGGGCCGGCCATCGCGACGAGGCGAAGACGCAGCCCTGGGAGGAGGACACGATCGTGTGCGTCTTCTCCACGACGAAGACGATGACCGCGCTCTGCGCCCTGGTGCTCTTCGACCGCGGCGAACTGAGCTTCGACGACCCGGTCACGAAGTACTGGCCGGAGTACGGGCAGAACGGCAAGGGGTCGACCGAGATCCGTCACTTCATGGGCCACACCGCCGGGTTGCCGGGATTCGGCGAGAAGCTCACCAAGGACCAGTTGTACGACTGGGACTACGTGATCGGCGTGCTCCAGCGGCAGGAACCCTGGTGGCAGCCGGGTGACGCGTGCGGCTACCACGCGATTACCCAGGGCTTCCTGGTCGGCGAGGTCGTGCGGCGCATCACGGGCTCGTCGCTCGGGACCTTCTTCCGGGAGAACGTCGCCGGCGCGCTCGGCGCCGACTTCCACATCGGCCTCGATCCCGCGCACTTCGGCCGGACCGCGGAGATGCTGTCCGGAGGTCCGATCCCGGAGATGCCGGAAGAGATGACGCCGGAGTTCATGCGCGGGCGCGAAGACGGCACGCCCGACGTCCTGCCGCCCGTGACGAACACCGGCGGCTGGCGCCAGGCCGAGATCCCTGCCGGCAACGGTCACGGTAACGCCCGCTCGGTCGTGCGCGCGCAGACCGCCGTCGCCAACGGGGGGAGCGCCTTCGGGGTCGACCTGGTCTCGCCCGCGACCATCGAGCAGATCTTCCGCGAGCAGGGGGACATGGCCGGCATGGGGGTCATCCATGGCATCGGGTACGGCCTGACCGGGTTGTTTGCCCAGGCGGTGCCGGAGGATACGAAGCTCTGCTTCTGGGGCGGCGCCGGCGGCTCCACGATCCTGCTCGACCACACGAACCGGGCGTGCCTGTCCTACGTCATGAACCAGATGGACATGAACATGCTCGGCGACGAGCGCGGCGCCAGCCTGACGGGCCGGTTCTACGAAGGGCTCTCCTGACCGGGGCGGCGCGTGAACCTGCTTTTCGTCTTCTCCGACCAGCAGCGGTACACGGCGCTCGGCGCGAACGGCAACGCCGTCGTGCGCACGCCCAACCTCGACCGCATGGCGGCCGGGGGCATGGTCTGCGACAACATGTTCTCGAACCACCCCCTGTGCTCGCCCTTCCGCGCGATCCTGCTCACCGGCCGTTACGGGTGGCGCAACGGGGTCACGGACAACGAGTACGAGCCGTTTCGCGACATCCCGACGTTGCCGGGGACGCTGCGGTCGGCGGGCTATCACACGGGTCACATCGGCGTCTGGCACCTCGGCGTCGGTCCGTATCCCGCGGAGGATCGCTACGGGTTGGACTATCTGGCCGCGGTGGAGGGGACCGGCGGAAACTACTTCGACCAGCGCTACTTCGAGAACGAGCGCGACCCCGTCCGCCACGACGGCTGGTCACCGGTCGTGGAGACCGATCTCGCCATCCGCTTCCTCGAGACGCACCGGGAAGAACGCCAGGAGAACCCGTTCGCGCTGTTCGTGTCCTGGCGGCCGCCCCACTGGCCGTACCCGCAGTACCCCGAAGAATACGGGCTCTACGATCCGGCCGATGTCGACCTGCCGGGCAACGTGCCACCACAGATGGCGGACTTCGCGAGACGCGAGATCGCCGACTACTACGCGTGCTGCACCGGCCTGGACGCGCAGATGGGACGCCTGCTGGACGCGCTCGACCGCCTCGGACTCGCCGAGGACACGATCGTCTGCTACTCGTCGGACCACGGCGACCACCTCTCGAGCCACGGCTACGGCAAACCCTACGACCGCTGGATGCACCCCTTCATGCGGGCGTCGAAAGCAACGCCTTACGACGAATCGGCCCACATCCCGTTCCTGATCCGCTGGCCCGGAGGGACGCCGCCCGGATCGCGAAGCGCGGCCTACATGGGCGCCATCGACATGGTCCCCAGCCTTCTCGGCGCCTGCGGCGTTCCACTGCCGGACGGGCTGCAGGGCAGGGACGTCTCCGACGTGTGGCGAGGGGGACCGCCGCCGGATGACACGGACCGCACGCCGGGCGCCCGCGATTCCGTCTACCTCATGAACATGGGCAACGGCTGGCCGGACCGGACCGCGTGGGTCGGCCGGTGGCGCGGCGTGCGCACCGAGCGCTACACCTACGCGCGCTGGTTCGACCACGAGCGCGGGCCGTGGCTCTTCGACCGACGGGAGGATCCCCTGGAGACGCGGAACATCGTCCACGACCCGGAAGCCCGCCTGGCCGCGGAGGAGATGGAAGCCCGCCTGCACCGGTGGATGGAAGGTACCGGCGATCCATTCGAGTACGGCAAGCGCGGCCCCCGGGGGTTCCTCGATGTCGGCCAGCGCTGGGCCGATCCGGTGCGGTGGAAGGACTGGGGGACGACGTGAAGGGCGGCGCTCCCCGGGAAGAAGAGCGCGCGTGAACATCCTGCTGCTGGGCGCCAGCGGCAGAACCGGGCGGGAAGTCGTTGGCCGCGCCCTGGACGCCGGCGACAGGGTCACGGCGTTGGTCCGGACCGCGGGACAGCTCGACGACATCAGTCACGCGCGACTTTCGGTCCACACCGGAAACCCCTGCGACCCGGCGGTCCTGGACAGGCTTCTGCCTGGCCACGACGTGGTCGTTTCCACCCTGGGACCGCGGCTGCCGACGAAGGCCGCCACCGCCATCTACTCCGAGTCCGCGGCGTCGATCGTCCAAGCCATGGAGGGGAGCGATGTCAGGAGGCTGCTCGTGACCTCCACGGCAATGCTCTTCCCGGGCGGCGGACTCCTCGCCACCGTCCTGCGGCGGCTGACTCCGCACGTCGTCCGGCAGGCGGGGCGCATGGAAGAGCGGATCCGGCTCTCCAGCCTCGACTGGACCATCGCTCGAATGGGCTTTCTCACGAACGACTCCGCGACCGGCTACCGCCATGCCGAAGGCGCATCGCGCGAGGGCGGCGGCGCCATCTCCCGCCGGGCGGTCGCGTGCTTTCTCCTGGCGGCGGCGCGCCAGTCCGCCCACGTTCGTCAGGTCGTCGGGTTGTGCAGTGCCCGGTGACCCTGACCGTCAGCCGCCCCCCTTGCGATCCATCCCTTCCTGCGGGCGTCGGCACCTTGGCAGCATGGTATGTTCGGTTGTGCCTACCACACTCGACCCAAGTACGGTAATGGCGACCGCTGCTGCCAATCCACAACCTGACAAGGCCAACACCCAGCGGGTCCGGATCGACGCTGCCGGGCGCATCGTGGTTCCTGTCGAGATGCGCAGGGCGCTCGGTATCCGGGACGGTCAGGACTTGACCGTCTCGCTCGAGGAGGACGGCATCACGCTTCGGACGCTGGCCCTCGCCCGTGCGCGGGTCCGCGCAATCGCCCGCGCCCATCGCAAGGGCCACGGGAGCGTGGTCGACGAGTTCCTTGCGGAGCGCCGCGCAGAGGCCGCGAGCGAGTAGGTGACCCGGTTCGTTCTCGGTGCGTCGGCAGTCCTGGCCGACGTCTTCGACGAGCCCGGCGCGGACGCGGTGCTCGGAGCGCTCGAATCCGGTGCGGCCATCTCGGTGGTCAACGCTGCGGAGGTAGCGGCAAAGCTGCACGGCGCCGGTTGGGAGGACAAGGACGTTGCGCTCGTATTCGAAGGCATGGACGTCATCCCGTTCGACGCCCGCCACGCTCGGCTGAGCGGACGCTACCGCCCCGCCACCCGGAGCCTCGGTCTGGGATTGGGCGACCGTGCATGTCTCGCGACGGCGACTCTGCAGCGCTGTCCGGCGCTGACCGCGGATCGCGTATGGACAACCCTCGATGTCGGCGCGGAGATCGTCTGTATCCGCTGAAGGACGTCGTCGACGCGACGGGAGGCAGCCGATGGGGCGCCGGTAACGCTAAGCGTCACCCGCCTCCTTGCGGTGCAGGCGCAACTGTCTCTCCCAGAAGGCCTCCGCCGCGCGATCCTCGGCTGCCGGGTCGCAGATTCCCGCCAGCGTTGCGGACAGCTCTCCCGCCTCCGCGGGACACGCTTCGTATCGATTCTCGAGTTCGTCCGGGTCGCTGCCGAGGTCGAACAACTGGTCGGGCGCCTCGACGTTGTGGATGAGCTTCCAGTCGCCCTTGCGCACCATGAACGCGCCGGCACGCGTTCCGTGGCCGTGGTACTCGGAGAAGACCACCCGGTCGCGGTCGTCCCTCGCTAGCGTTCCAAAGGGGGCCCCCAGCCAAGGCTCGGGGCGTCCGGCGCCCGTCAGCGCGAACACGCTGGCCTGCAGGTCGTGCAGGTCGACGGGCGTCGTCACCCGTCCGCCCGACTCGAAGTCGGGACCCGCTGCGATGCACGGGATCCGGGCGGCGTCCTCGAGCAGGCTGCACTTCCACCACATCCCGAACTTGCCGAGCATCTCACCGTGGTCGGAGGTGTAGACGATGTTGGTCGTGCTTTCGAGGCCCGTTTCCGCCAGGGCGGACAGCAGCCGCCCGAGTTGCTCGTCGATGAAGCTGACGCAGGCGTAGTAGCCGCGGCGCAGGCCGCGGACCTGCCGTTCCTCGACCTGCTCCACGCAGAAGTGCCGGCGCAGGTCGGCCGCGTAGGGATGCTGCGCGGTCGCGGCTTCGACCCCGTGCGCCGGCAGGTCGCCGTGGTCGCGGTACCTGTCCCACAGCCCCTCGGTGCAGAAATGCGGGAAGTGCGGCTTCAGCAGGTTGACGTAGAGGACCCAGGGACGATCCATCTCCCGAGCCCGGGTCCGCAGCCAGTCGACGGCCGCGTCCATGCACGTGACGTCGTTCCCCCACGGCGCGTCGCGGGGACCGTACGCATCGAGGCGCCTCGCGCCCTGGGCGCGGACCGCAAGCGGGCGGCGGTGTTGCGCCTCGTCGAATGCCCATGCGCCGTCGTAGGTCTCGAGGGTTTCCGAGAATCCCAGTTCGGCCACCGGTCGATAGGCATGCACCTTGCCGATGAACACCGTGTGCACGCCCCGTTCGCCGAGCACGGCGCCGAGGCCCCGGGTCTCGGGCGCGATGCCGAGCCGGTTGTTGCCGTAGGCCTGTACGGCGTGGACCCGCTTGCCGGTCAGGAACGCGGAGCGGCTCGGTACGCAGAGCGGGGACGGGCAGTAGGCGTGCTCGAACAACGTGCCGTTGTCGGCCAGCCGCTGCATGTTCGGCGTGTCGACGAAGTCGTGGCCGTAGGGCGACGAGTACCGCGGGTTGTGCTCGTCCGACATGAACACGATGACGTTGGACATGAATCGTCTCCTGTCTTTGCGTGGGTTAGAGATGCCGGCCCTTGACGAGCAGCCAGATCAAGAAAACCGGCTCGGCCAGACCGGTGACCAGCAGGAAATCGAGGCTCACGTCCGGAGCGACAAGCCGCCCCAGCTCGGTAAGGACATACGCTAACCCGGCCACGGCGAGCAGTACACCGAAGACCGACGGCACGTGCTCCGCCCGAATGACCAGGTAGGCACGCAGCAGCAGCACGACACCGAAGACGAGGAGCGCGAACCCCCAGTCGTGCGGGTACGCGTTGAGCAGCATGTAGAGCTGCGCATGGAGGCGATCCGCGCCGAGGGCCACGGCGGCTTCCGGCGATTCGAGGAGCCGGAAGGCCTCGACATAGTTGAGCACTCCGCCGAGCGCCACCGCCGTGTAGATCAGGCAGAAGGCGAACGCCAGCATCGACACCGCGCGACCGGCTGGCGCGAGGAAGTAGAACAGCGCCCACCCGACGAGGACATCCGCCGAGTAGTTCACGAGCCAGGCGAGGATGCCGGCCAGGAACAGCCCGCGGTTCTCCGTCAGGTTGCTCGCGGTCCGGGCGGCATCGCCGGGCGCCAGGAGTTCCGGAAACACGAACAGAT
>JAJDTI010000166.1 GCA_022827245.1 Pseudomonadales bacterium
AATCGAAGCCCTCAAGCAGGGCGGAACTGCAGCGGATGCAGGCATCGCCGTTGCGCTGGCCCAGGTGGCCTTGCACGTCGGGGGCGCAACCAGCTATGCGGGGCAAATCGGCGGCATGTATTTCGACGCGTCGAGCGGAACCGTGCAGCGGATCGATGCCGGGTATGTCACCGTGCTCGGTGAAGACGACCCAATGTCGATTCCCCCCTACGGCACACCATCCGGCAGAGCCGTACTGGTGCCGGGGTTCATGCGCGGTATCGAAGCGCTGCACGAGCGATTCGGGCGGCTGCCGTTTGCTGAACTGTTTGAGCCGGCGATCTATATCGCTGAAGAAGGATTCGAAGTCGGGCCAAACTGGGCGGCCATGATGCAGCAGCGAAGACATGTGCTTACGCGTCGGCCGGAAGGGCGCACGCTGTTTCTCAATGACGACGGCGAGCTACCCGGTCCGGGAGACCGAATTCGCCAGCCCGAGGTTGCCGGCTTTCTGCGCAGAATTGCATCTGGAGGCCCGGACTACATGTACAAGGGCGAGTGGGCGCGCAAATTCGTAGACGTAGTGCAGCAAGAGGGCGGGAAAATGTCCTTGGAAGACCTGGCCCGCTTCGAGGCAAGCTGGTTCGGGGTGGCCCCCATGGACTTTCGGGGCTACGACGTTTACGCCAACGGCGTGATCGGAGAACAGCTGCGCATGGTCGAACTGGCCGACCTGCGGCGCATGGGGCACTACAGCCAGTCACCGGACGCGTTGTACTGGCTGATCAAGATCAGCCGCGTGTCGAATGTTCTGGGACCGTGGATCTCAGGCTCGGGCATTTCGCGGGAAGAAGCCGAAGCGTTGATCCCGGGCCTGGATCTCTCGCCGGGCAGTCGGTTTGCGCCCGCGACCACGAAGCTGTTGTGGGCAACCATGCAAACGCCGCTCTGGCGAAAAGTCGAGGCACGCACCGAAGCCGAGCAACTGAAGGAGGCGGAGGCCATCGCCAAGCTGATCAAGGACTTCTCGGTGCGCGAGCCGAAAAAGGATGAGGACGGATCCCGTCCGGATCACACCGCGGGAATTACCGTCATCGACGCCGAGGGCAATATGCTGTCACTCGTCCACTCCGTGACCAGTGCCGTGTGGGGCGAGCTCGGGATATTCGTCGAGGGTGTGTCGGTCGTCGATCCGGGCGCATTCGCCCAGAACCAGATCGCCAAAGCCGGGCCAGGAAAGTCACTGTTCTACGGCGAAAGTGGCGCCGGCGCCTGCCCGGTCCTCGTCCTCAAGGACAAAAGGCCGTTTCTGGGCTGCGGAAACGTCGGCGCAAGCTTCGATGTCGTGGCTACCCAGGGCCTGGTCAACATGCTCGAGTACGGTATGAGCACTGCAGAGGTGGCCGGGCAACCGATGTTCCGCAAGAACTGGCCGCCCGGGCAGCCGGTACGCCAGCCTACGGGCGAGGGCGAGTTCGATGTCGAACTGATCGATCAGGTACGTGAAATGGGCATCGACATCGTGTCGGTCGATGATCCGGCGCAGGCCACGCAGGGTGGGATCTGGGTGGTGGGTTCGAGAGACCCTGAAACCGGATTGCTCTCTGGCGCCGTGACCGCGGGCACCCACTCACGGATAAGCATGAGCGATTCGGGGTTGGTGGAGGCGCATTGAAATCGGGCTTGACGTTAGTGGCGGAGAGGGAGTCCGTCACTTTCACTTTTCTCTGAACATCCATCGGTCACGAGAAGTAACGTTAACACACTGATAAATAGCCGCTTATCAGTCTCACGGATACGCTTGAACCTGTCACGCGGCTTCCCTCAAACTGATGCCAATTTGGGTACGAATTGGGGTACGACTTGGCAAGACTCACGGTGGGAAGGATTGAGACAGCGAAGGGTCCCGCAAAGCTGACTGACGAACACGGATTGTACCTCCGGGTGTCGCCGAGGGGCGCGAAGTCCTGGATCCAGCGGCTGAACATCCAAGGCCTCCGGACGGACAACTCAATCGGCCACTACCCGGCGGTGGGGTTGGCGGAGGCGCGCATCACCGCTTTCGAGCGCTGGAAGATCGCCAAGGCGGGCGGCGACCCGCGGAAGGAAAACGGCAAGGCCGTGCTTGCCCCGACGTTCGCCGAAGCGGCGGAGGCCGTGATCGCCATGCACGCTCCTACCTGGCGCAGTCCCAAGTCGGGGCCGCAGTGGCGGGCAAGTCTCGAGACCTACGCATATCCGAGCATTGGCGAACTGCCGGTGTCGGAAATCACGCCCGGGCACGTCATGGCCGTGCTACTGCCGATCTGGAACGACAAGCGCGAGACGGCGCGGCGTGTTAAACAGCGCATCTCGGCGATCTGCCGGTGATCGGTCGCGCAGGGTTACCGCACCGACGATCCGGCTGGCATCGTGGTGGACGCGGCGCTGCCACGCAACGCGACCAAGCGGCGGCCCATGCCCGCGCTTCCCTACGACGAGGTGGCGGATTGCCTCGCGAAGGTGAAGGCGAGCCACCGAGCGAGCGCGTCGTCGAAGCTGGCGCTGGAGTTCCTGGTGCTGACGGCCGCACGGTCGGCCGAGGTGAGCAAGGCGACCTGGGACGAGATGGACGTCGCGTCCGCGACTTGGACGGTGCCGGCCGAGCGGATGAAGGCGATCCGGGAGCATCGCGTGCCCTTGTCGAGACGCGCCCTCGAAGTGCTGGCGGAGGCTGCGGAGCTGTCAGACGGCTCGGAGTTGGTGTTTCCGGGCGTCCGTCAGGGCCGCCCGCTGAGCGAGAACACGCACGCGAAGCTGCTGCGCGAGCTTGGCTTCGACGCAGTGACGCACGGTTTCCGATCGAGCTTCCGCGACTATGCGGCGGAACAGACCCACACGCCGCATGCGGTCATGGAAGCGGCCCTGGCCCATACGATCAAGGACAAGGCCGAGGCCGCGTACGCTCGGAACGACCTGTTCGAGAAGCGTCGAACACTGATGGAGTCTTGGGCGCGATACCTGACCCCGTGACGATTCGGAGGCGGGCAGGCTGCCCACCGCATGGAGTGGTTTGGCGGGAGTCATGCTGGCAGGAGGATGGCCAGAGCTAGAAGGCGATGCCCGAAACTCCAAGGTCGCTAAGAAAGCGCGAGGGCCCCCTGTCGTACTTATTGGGGTGGGTGACGTAGAGCAGCAGGCGCTTGGCACGCGTGACGCCGACGTAGAACAGGCGTTTCTCTTCCAGGACTTCGGCGGCGGTCTGCGCACGCCAGTGCGGGATCACTCCGTCATGCAGGTCGATGATCGCAACGGCACCGAATTCTCGACCCTTGGCATTGTGAATCGTAGACAGCTTGAGCGCCCTTTCCGGGTAAGCGTACATACCGATGTCGCCAACGGTGAGATTCGCAATGTCAACGCCCCGCTTGGACATGTCGTCGATCATCTCTGCTACCGACGCGGAGAATACATGCTCGGCCTGCTTGGGGAGCAGGTCATCATCGATGAGAATCTGCGAGAACCGACCCGCGGCGGTCGTCAGCCAATGGGCAGCGCTCATGTGCTCCTCATACAGCGTCTTCGCGACCCCGAGCAGTTTGAACAGAACGACCCTACCGCAGTAGGAGAAGATGCGGAAGTCGGGCCGGCCGGTGATCTCAAGGAGCGTATTGAACAGCGTGCGTTCAATGCTACGGATGGTGCTGGGGTCGCGTTCCACCGTGTAGCCGCAAACGGATTCCGCCAAAGGAGCGAAGACACGGGCCCGCCGGTATGGACGGGCGCCCGGGCCTACGACGCTAACGCCATACTCTCGCAACTGATTGGCAATTGGCAGCAAGGTGTACCAGGTCCGAGCAAGGATTGCAGAATCGCCCAGGGGTATGGATAGCTCCTCGAGCGCTGGGAGAAAGTAGTCGGATACGGCCTCGAACGGCGTCCCGCCGTACACCCACCTCGGCGCCTCGGTGTACTGTTGGGCGTCTCCCGCGGAAGTCATCGGCGGAGACCGTTGGAAAAGCCTGTTGGCATGGGCTACAACGGTTGGTGAGGATCGGAAGTTGCCCGAGAGCTGCAGATCCGTTTGTGCTTCGACGCGGGTGGCGAACTCGTCGGCGAGTTCGGGGCGAGCGCCCGCGAAACCGAAGATCGATTGGTATGGGTCGCCGACGAGGAAGAACTGCGTCCGCCGCGCGTTGGCGATCAGGCCCAGGAGGCCGACCTGAAGGTCTGTGGTGTCCTGGAATTCGTCGACGACGAACCAGGCGAACTTGGCAGAGACGTATCGACGGATTTCCTGCCGTCGCTGGATCAGCAAATAGGAGTAGTAGATGATCGTTGCGAAATCAATAAGTCCGCGGGACCCTAGCTCGGCCCAATAGGACCGCGCCATCTTGTCGTCGAGGCCGGCACATGGACCGTTTGCGCCCACCGGCCTGCCATCGATGTCTATGCGCAGGTGCTCGAAGAAGTCGCGCCGGTCGGAGAACTGGGCTGGAACGTCGAACTTGGCGCAAATGCCGCGGACAACGTCTTCGAACTCCTGGCTTTCTGGTGTAAGAACGCGGAACCCGGCCTGGAAGCCTTTGATTAGATGGCAGTACTGACGGAAGATGTGGTTCAGGCAAAAGGAATGGATCGTACAGACATAGTAGAGAACTTCGTCGCCGGCCTGCATATCGCCCCTTAGACGTCGCTCGATCTCGTGTACGGCCGCGTTTGTATACGTGATGCAAGCGATCCGGCGCGGCGTTCCTCTTACCTCGTCCAGGAGCTTGGACAACTTCGCGACAACGACACGGGTTTTCCCGCTCCCGGGACAGGCGGTGAGCATGACGTTGGAGTCGGAGCGAACCGCTTCGCGTTGCTCGTCTGTCAGTCTCATGAGGACAGGAGCCAGTCAACGGCGTCGTTGATGTATCGCGGTACGGACGTGGCGAGAGGCGCGTTGCGTGCAGCAAGTTGTGCGAATCGAGCCTTGCCCACTCGCCTAGCAGTGTTGAGGACTGATCGTCGCGCGTCGGCCATTTGGCTTTTGGCGACACTGGGGTCCAGCGTCTCGGCAGTGATGTACTCATGAAGAGCAGTGAGACGGTCGGCCACGCGGGGTGCGCCCGCTTCGGACGCAGTCGAGGCCAGCATTCTCAGGGTACCGCGCATGACCAAGGCCCGCTCGAAGGTCGTGGAACATCTGAACGAACGGACGAATTCGCTTTCTAGGTGGTCGAAGTCGGGCGCTATCCAGAGCTCGTCCTCGGCGTCGTCGAGTTCCCCAATGTCGCTCGGTCGAAGATCACCGTCGGCGATAATCGCGCATTTTTTGGGCAGAGCATCGCTGCCGAACAGTTTTGAATAGACGTCGAAGTGGACGCCGTAGATTGGAATCACGGCAACGCCCTCTCGGTCGAGATCGATTTTTCGGGCGGATCGCAGCAAGGCGGGGATGAGGAAGAGCTCGGCCGGTCCTTCGACCAGGATCGCCTTCCTTGCGAACAGGAGGCCGGACCTGGTGGCATCGAGGTACCTCTCAATGTCGAGGACCTCGCGTGACGCGAGTTGAACAGCCGGTGTTCCAGATGCAGAGCCGGGCTCGCCGGTTAGGGACAGAACGACATAGGAGTTAAGTGGCGCGTTGGCCGTGATGTGAGTGCTGTGGGTCGTTAGGATCGATTGAAACGGCAGAGCACTGAGGCTACGGAAAAGGGTGACCTGGAGTTGCGGATGGAGGTGCGCCTCAGGTTCTTCGAATAGAACTATCTGGCCTGCAGTCTTCCGTTGGGCGATCCGCTTGTGAAAATACTCGATGAGGATCGAGACGTAGAGGATGTTGTTCAGACCTAGTCCGTTGGACGACGGTTCGAAGTCGGTCATGGCGGTGTTGCTCAGTAGGATTCGCAGTGAGCGCACGATTGATTGGAAAGAGGGTTCGGCCAAGCCAATGTCGACGTCCATTTGGAATGCGGCGCCGGCGACGTTGGCGAGGGACGCGTCTATGGCGTCTGCTATCTGCTCGACGGTGTCGGCGGCTTTGATCTCATCGTTTGCCGCGCGTAACGCGTCGAGCAACTTTTGGCGATCTTCGTCCTGGATGTCCATGGCGTCGATCAGCCGGGCGAGCGGTGAGCCACGAAACTGGCGGAGATCGCTCTCGACGTCTCGTAGCGCCGGCAGAAACACGACGAGGAAGGATTGCAGGTCGGCGAAGCGGACGGAGGTTCCGACGTTTTGGTCCCACTCAATGTCGGCGAGATCGATGTTGGCGTCGCCGCCCCCCAAGATCTCCCAATGGTAGTCGTCGGGTCCCAAAAGCAGAGCATCGGAATCCTCAGATTCCAGTTGCTCCCGGGCCGCGCTCCGAGGCCTGTAACGGTAAAAGAGGCGCGCAACGCCGGGTTTGTGCTGCCACTCGGAAACCAGTGCTTCTTCGTTTATGTCGCCTTCAAAGTCGGCGATCTCCAGACCGACGAGGACTTGAGTCGGGTCCGTGAGTTCAACGGCCGAGTGAATGTTGTTGGGGGCCAATGAGCGGTAAGTGGAGGAGAGGCTCGAGTCGATGCACAATCGAATGGCGTGCAAGAGGTTGGTCTTGCCGGCGTTGTTCTCTCCGATAACGCATGTGGTCCCGGCATTTAGGCTGACGTCCAGAAATTCGAATGAACGGAAGTTCCGTACGACTATGCGACTGATATACATGTTGTTGTCCTATTCATGCTCGCGTGGCTGTCAGACGAGCGTGGTTTGTTGTTGTTGGGCGGGGGGCCGTGGTCGTGGGGTAGTCTTGTGCGGCAAACGAAGGTCTCGCCGTTGTGGTGAGGTTCGATCTGCTTGGGGAAACCGGGAACGGGGCCGAGCGAGGCGGGTGCTTGGGTCACGTAGGCCGAGTCGAATAGCGTGGGCGCAAGGGCTGGGGCCCCTTCGCTGGTGCCGTGTTGATCGATGCCGAGTATGGCGTCGGAGCTGTGACCGGCGCTTCGCCATGAGTCGAGGTGCTCCTTGGAGCGATGCGATGGCCCGCTCTTGGCACTGGCGATGATGAGCTTGAAAGAAGAGAATCGGGTGTCGTGGAGTGTGCCATTTAGATCCTGCGGTAACCGACGGGCACCAGGGGGCTGGTTCAACGGGCGGATGAGGGAAATACGTGGCATCACGCTACGCTCAGTGTGGAGGGAGTGTTGTGGTGCGGTCGTTCACACCGAGGAGTACGTTGCCATCAAAACGCGCGGGAGCATGGCATCGGAGATTGTTAGGCGAAAGCGAGCGTAGAGGCGTAAGGTCACGGGCAGTCCGGTGTATTTCGGGTGGGTGAATCCCGGTCGCGTTGGCGGCCAAGCAGGCGCTGGTGGAGAGAACGTGCAGTATCGGGGTTCCCGCACTGTTCGGAATTGGGACGTTCGATGGACGCCACCAGGGTCGCGGTAAAGCGACGTGCTGGAACCCCACGACTCGGGGCGCCGTTTCGGAATGCCAGTCCCGATATCAACGTCGAGTTGGACTCGTTTCGCGAGCAATCGGCCGCTTGAGGGCGCGGCTCCGGCCAGCGTTCGGCGGCCTGCTAGGGTTAGGTGGAGAGTTGACGTTCTGACGAAGCAGCCCGTTGCGGACCATCGTCGGTCACACGGCGCCGCGCGAATGGTCTGACGGCGAAACGGGCTGGGAGGAAGTTGGCCTCCGCGATTAGGCTTGGCAAGCCAGCATGTTGTTTTGACCGCGATGCTAGTCCCCGACAACCGCCTCAAAGCTGCTCAGAGCTGAGCGGAGGTTTTCCAGTATCTCATCGGCAAGAACGTCCGGTTCCGGGAGATTGTCTAGGTCGGTAATGGAAGAGTCCTTCACCCAGAAAACGTCGAGACTCGCTTTGTCGCGGCGGAGGAGTTCTTCGCGCGAGTAGGCGCGCCACCGGCCGTTCGGGTTCTCCTTGCCCCATGTCTCGCCACGGGCATGGCGATTATCCGGATTGTAACAGGCGACGAAGTCCTCGAGGTGGGCGTACGTCAGGGGCTTTTGTTTGAGGGTGTGATGTACATTGGTGCGGTAGTCGTAGTACCAGACCTTCGACGTCTGCGGATCGGGACTGGCCGGACGGTTGTCGAAGAAAATGACGTTCGCCTTCACGCCCTGGGCGTAGAAGATGCCCGTCGGGAGACGCAGGATCGTGTGCAGGTCGGTAGTCTGGAGCAGTTTCCGCCGGATCGTCTCTCCGGCACCGCCTTCGAAAAGGACGTTGTCCGGCACGACAACTGCAGCGCGACCCGTAGTCTTGAGCATGGTGCGGATGTGCTGGACGAAGTTCAGCTGCTTGTTTGACGTCGTTGCCCAAAAGTCCTGACGGTTGTACGTCAGGTCGTCAGTTTCCTGCTCACCGTCTGCGTTGGTGAAACTCATCGAGCTCTTCTTCCCGAACGGCGGATTGGCGAGGACGTAGTCGAACGTCTCCGATGGCGGGGAGATCAGTGCGTCCGTTGGCGAGACCGCCGTCGCTCCGGTCATCTCTCCGATCCCGTGGAGGAGCATGTTCATCAGACAGAGACGGCGGGTGCCCGCGACGATCTCGTTGCCATGGAACGTGGCGTTTTTCAGGAACGCCTTTTGTTCCCTGTCGAGCGCATGGTTGTCCGGATTCGCCAAGAACGCGTGGGCGGCCAGAAAGAAGCCGCCGGTCCCGCAAGCTGGATCAGCGATCGTCCTGCCGGGCTCTGGGCGGACGCAAGCGACCATCGCGCGGATCAGGGCACGGGGCGTGAAGTACTGGCCCGCACCGGATTTAGTGTCCTCGGCGTTGCGTTCCAAGAGCCCCTCGTAGATGTCGCCCTTCACGTCCGCGCCGAGCATCACCCATTCGGTGCCGTCGACCATCGCGATCAGGCGGAAGAGCTTGGCTGGATCCGTGATCTTGTTCTGCGCCTTGGTGAACACTTGGCCCAGCATGCCTTTCTGCTCGCCGAGTCTGCGGAGAAGCGTGACGTAATGGGCTTCGAGTTCGGCGCCACGGCGGGCGGTCAGCGTTGTCCAGTCGAAGCCCTCGGGGATTCCAATGTCGCGCCCGTACGGGGGCTTGCCGTACTCGTCAGCCATCTTGAGGAAGATGAGGTAAGTCAACTGCTCAAGATAGTCTCCGTACCCGACGCCGTCGTCGCGGAGAGTGGTGCAGAAACTCCAGACCCTGGAGACGATTGGCGCTGTGTTCATCCCCGGACCTCGTGGATAGTCAATTCGTTGCTGTCGCTGTCGAGTTCCCAAAACTCGACACTTGGCGGAATCATGTGCTCCTGTGTACGGAGGAAATACTCCAGCAGCGTTTCGTCCCGCCTAGGACGGACGCTCCGCTCGACGATGAAGATCTTTCTGTATTCCGGCGGTGCCATGTAAAAGTAGAACATGGCCTCCGCCCAGTTCTTCATCTTTGCACTCGGCACGTTGCCGCCGGAAGTCCATGTGTGGGACTTGCACTCTACGATTACCTTGGGGATTTCGGACCCTAGGTCGAAGGCGTGGCCCTTTCGAACGGCACCGAGGCCGCACGGAACCTTGTGGTCTGATTCCAGTCGGAGGCCCTGTTCGGCAAGTACCTTCCGCGCTTTCTCTTCGAACGCCCGGCCGACATGGGAGTTGCTGATCGATCCTTCCCTCTGGAAATTCTTCACGGCTCTGCCCTCCTCTTGTGCCCTCTTGTCGGCGTCTTCGCCCGTTGCGCCCGGAGCCGTGAAACGAGGACGGACGCCGGTTCATCGGTCGAATCCTGCAAGACAAGCTGGCCGGAGAAGGCTTGGTTAAGGATGGACTGACGAAGTGACTCGGCTCGTTCGAGGGAAGATTCAATCTCTACGATCAGCATTTCGGCAGCTCCAAGACGGGCATCGAGAGTCCGGACGATTTCGGCCTGTTCCATTAGCGAGGGCAGGGGAAGCACAAACTCAGAGACGTGGCTCTGATTGATCTTGTAGATGCCTGCAGTCGTGCGCGCTGCCGTTTCAATCTGCTGCCGCACAGTCCACGAATTCCAAGAAAAGAGAAAGTAGTCGGGTCGGATAGCACTCGTGTCCAGGCGGACCCGGATCATCGTGTCAGGAAAGGCGATGGGTGGAGGATCATCCAGAACGCGGCCGCCAATACCGACCAGCTTCTTGCTGCCATTGCCTCGCGCTACGAATATGTCATCGCGACTCACCAAGAACGGTCTTGGATCGTCGCTGCTCCAGTTGCCTTCCTTGAACTCGTGAAGATCAATCTTGCCGTTTTTGAGCGCTGTAAGGCGAAGTACGGGAAAACCCCCTACCTTGTCCTTCACGGATCGACCATTGACAAGAGGCGCGTCGAGGAGGGCGCGAACGCGGACGCGCGGCCAAGGCAGTTGATCCGATGTGCGTAGGAGGCCAAACTCCTCACGTGGTTTTGGCTTCGCGGGTTTCGGTCCCTTCGATCCACACTTCCCCCATTCGTCCACCGCTCTCTGCCAGTCATACAGCGCGCTTCGGTGGCTGCCCTCTCGTTCCTCACGAATTCGGGCCAAAAGTGCGTCTGGGCTCTCCAGCTTGTCGGGGTTCTCCGCCCGCCAGTCGGCGGTGAGACGGCCTTCGAACGCGGACTTGAGCAGCGACTGGCGGTAGAGATTAATCATCCTTCGCGCGGTGCGAAGGCTTTCGACTCCCCTGTCGATCTCGTCGAACAAGGCCTCGATCCTCTCGACGATGCGGCGTTGCTCGTTGGGTGGTGGCAACGCGATTGGCCACGCTTTCAGAAGACCCTGCGAAATGTTCGGCTGTGCTCCACCTTTGCCTTCCCGAACCAGCGCACTCTTTTCGGAGCGCAGAAAGTAATAGAGAAACTCGGATGAAACAACGCCGTTGATCGGTCGTGCAACGGCGCACGCTTGGTTGGTGGACGCATCGATCCCCCAGATAGAGACCTTTCCAATCGTCGCGCCGTACATGGCGATACCAACAGAACCCTTGGGGAAGACTTTGGCGCTGCTGTTTTTGACGCCAAGCTCTGTGAGCTTCTCTTCGGTTTCAAGGACGTACTTCTCGGTCAACTCGCCAGTCTTGACCCAAGGGATATCGCCGCCAAAGAAGTCTGCTCGTTTTCTGCTGGGGGTCCCTCCGGACGACCAATCTGCCACAACGCGTAAGGTTGTAGCGGTCCATCCATTCGGCAAATCCATCATGCCGCGAGGGCTTCGTTCATCTCGGACATGACCTTGTCCATCCTGTCGCCGAACAGGACGTACATGCGTCCAAGACCGCCATGCGCGTCGAACGGAGCTAGGTCCAGGTCGCCCCGCTCGATGGTGAACGACGTTTCGAGGTGATCGCGGATCATTCGCAGCCAGGACATCTGTTCTTCGGAGAATTTCTCTCCGGCCCCGGCATGACGACTCAGGATCCAGGTCTGGAAGTTCCGCCTGACCCGGTCGGAGTGGCGAGTCAAGGTCTCGTCCAGCCCGCACACGCGCCGGACGAGGGCGACAAGGGCGGTCAGTTCGTTGACCGGGTTCCTGCCCCTGTAGCCGTCGAGGTGCGCAAAGGCTGCCCAAACGGTGAGCGGCGCCAGGCGTGGACGCTCCTGCCTGAGCTGTGCGAGCAAGTCTTTGATCATCGCGTAGGTCACCTCGACACGGCGCGCGGGCTGGGCAAAGAAGATCGCAAGCGCGTCGATCTCGTCGCGGTTGTCGTTCAGGTATTCCTCGAAATCCTGCGTGATCTGATTGGCGTTCGCGGCCAGGTCGCCGTCCCATTCGGCACGCAGAAGCGTGTCCAGGTTGTCGTGGTCGATAATTTGCTCGGTGTCGCGGCGAATGGTGTCCATCAGGTTGATGACCGGGCCGGTGAAGACGTTGGCCGCGCGCTTGATCCGCTGCTCACGCGCTGTCTGCAAGGCGGAATCGTCGGGCTCCGGATTGCCGGCGGCGATGGCGTCCGCCTCGACCTTGTCGGCATCGATTGCGTCGAAGAGGTCGCGGACGAGGACGGAGAGCGTCTTGCCTACGGCCTGCTCGATCTTCGTCAGGTCTTGGGCGTCGAGCCTGTTGTCGAGGCGCGAGAGGCGCCCGGCCAGCGAGCTGACCGTCTCCTCGGACCGGTCGCCCATCATCAGCGCGGTCGCGAGGTCCTTGAACGGGACCGACGGCTTCGTGTCGAGTGGCTGACTGGCGGTCTTGATCGACTTCGTCACGCCGACGGCGTCGACGATGACGTAGTGCGTCTTGGCTTGAGCGGACGGAGTGACCTTCCGGAGGTCGTCCGGCATGAGAACACGGGTGCCGCGGCCCTTCATCTGCTCGAAGTAGCTGCGGGACTTGACGTCGCGCATGAACAGCAGGCATTCGAGAGGCTTGACGTCAGTGCCGGTGGCGATCATGTCCACGGTGACGGCGATGCGCGGGTGGTAGTCGTTGCGGAAGGCCGTAAGCGACGACTTCGGGCTTTTGGCCGCGTTGGTGATCTTTCGGCAGAACTGGTTGCCTTCGCCGAACTCCTGCCGGACCGTCTGGATGATGTCGTCGGCGTGGCTGTCGGTCTTGGCGAAGACCAGCGTCTTGGGAAGCTCCTCTCGGCCCGGGAAGATGTTCCGCCAGTTGTCGCGAAAAGCACGGATGACGGTACGAATCTGATCGGGGTTCACGACCGAGCGGTCGAGTTGGGTTGCGGTGTAGTCCGCCCGCTCGTCATGGACTTCCCAGCGTCGCGCCCGAGTCTGGCGTTCCCGCTTCTCGACGAGCTGCTTGTCCTCGATGGTTGCACCGCGTT
The DNA here is from genome assembly GCA_022827245.1 of Pseudomonadales bacterium. Taxonomy (GTDB): domain Bacteria; phylum Pseudomonadota; class Gammaproteobacteria; order Pseudomonadales; family Azotimanducaceae; genus VXNE01. The sequence continues at coordinate 12,702 of JAJDTI010000166.1, forward strand.
GCGTGACCAGCGTATCGATCAGATAGATCTCGTTTCCGACGTTGACCTTGTCCGCCACGGCCTCTTCGTGGGTGTACTCGCTGACCACATTCTTCCGGAAGAAACCGTAGGTTCGGTTGTCCGGGGTGGCGGTGAGGCCGATCAGGTAGGCATCGAAGTACTCGACGACCTGACGCCACAGGTTGTAGATCGAGCGGTGGCACTCGTCGATGACGACGACATCGAAGTACTCGGGCGGCAGGGCCGCGTTGTAGACGACGGGAAGCGGCTCCCTGGGGCGCCACCGACGCTCCTCGGGATGTTCCTCTTCCATCGCGTCGTCGAACTCCTCCCCCTTGAGCGTCGCGTACATGCGCTGGATGGTGGAGATGACTACCTGTACGTCGTCGGCGATAGAGGGCGACTTCAGGCGCTGGACGTTGTAGAGCTCCGTGAACTTGCGGTTGTCGTCGTTGGGCAGGAAGGCCATGAATTCCTGCTCGGCCTGTTCGCCGAGATTGCGCGTGTCGACGAGAAAGAGGACGCGCTCGGCACCGGCGTGCTTGAGCAGCCGGTAGACCTGAGTGATCGCGGTGAAGGTCTTGCCGGACCCCGTGGCCATCTGGACGAGCGCGCGGGGCCTGTCGGCCCGCAGCGAAGCCTCGAGTTTAGTGATGGCCTTGATCTGGCACTCGCGCAGGCCGGCGGGGTTGAGAGGCGGGAGCGAGGCGATACCTGTCCGAAACGACATCCGTGCCCGCGCATGGGCCTTGAGCGTCGCAGGGCGGTGGAAGGTGAAGACCTCCCGGGATCGCGGATTCGGGTCGCGCCCGTTCGTGAACCGCGTAATCTGCCCCGTGCTCTCGTACAGAAACGGCAGCGGCTCGGCATTGGATACCCATTTGAGTTCGGCGTTGGCGTACCGTTCTGACTGCTCCTCGACGGTGGTGATCCTTTCGCCCCAGGCGTCCGGTTTGGCTTCGACGACACCGACGGCCTGCCGTTCGCAGAAGAGGACATAGTCGGCGGGGCCAGTGTCGGTGGGGTATTCGCGCACTGCGATGCCCGAGCCGGCGCTGAAGTCGATGGCATCCCTGTCCTGTACGTGCCAGCCCGCTGCCCGGAGGCGGTCGTCTATGCGGTCGCGCGCAACCTCCTCGGGAGTCTGGTTCACATCGTGTGGCATGCCGTGACCGTCAGACACGCTCGTCCGTGACCCGGGCGTGCAGGTGCGGACTCTCCCCGGTGACCGGATCGACGATCATCGCGGTTCTGCGGTCCAAGGGTCTACTGCGTCCACACCTGTATCGCGGAACTCGCTCGTGTTCCGGGTCAGCACGGCTAGTCCGCGGGTGGCTGCGGCGGCCGCGAGAAAGTCATCCGGCAGGTGATCGTCGAGCGGCTCCCCGCGACGGCGCCTGTCTTCCATGATCCGTGCACACGTCCGGGCGTCGTCCAGCGACCAGTCGACGATCCTGTCCTCGAACAGTTCGACGAGAAGATCGTGGAAACGGTCGGCGAGGCCGTCGCGGCGCCGACCGGAAGGTAGCCTGCCTATGCCATCAAGGATCTCCCAGACGCTGATGGAGCAGAGCCCGAGACCTTCGTCCGCGACCGAGTCCAAGAAGGCTGCCACGCCTGGTTCCGGCCGGGGCCGCATCATCTCGGAGACAACGTTCGTGTCGATCAGCCACGCGAGAGGGGCGGTCACTGTCAATCTTCTGTCGAGAACGACAAGGGCGTGTAGCCGGTGCGCGGGCGTGCAGGGAGTTCGATGCCGTGCTGCTCTCCGAAGTGGCGCGCGAAGGCTTCGGAGGGCAGCGGGCGGCCTTCGGTCTTCTCGCGCTTCTCGTGGATCATGCGGCGCACGAACTCCTCCATCGATACGCCGGCCTGTCGGGCCTCGCGTTTCAGCCAGGACTTGTCGGCGGGATCGATGTCGCGGACTGTGATGCTCGTACTCACGGCGCTGCCTCCTCCGGCTAGGCGCATGCCTACGGAGCAGACACGCGCCAGCAAATTATGCTGTCAGATGGGCGGAAGTCAAAACGGGGCTATGGCGGGAACGAGCTTGACGTTCGTCCCGAACGGACATCCACGCGACCCGCACGACGCGACCACTTGTATGGCGTGATCTGAGCGGCGGTTGAAGCGAATTCCCGACGGTCGGACCCAGAAGGATCCTGCGACATGCCGCGACTACGCGCTGTCACTACCCCCGGGACTGTCGCAGGCCGTTTCGGCGTCTGGCCGAGAGGGGATGCGCGCGACGGGGAAGTAGGTAGTGACAGCGCGCGAAACGGCGCTGGAGCGCAGCGGCGGTGCGGAATGCTAAACACGCGGCGGTCGTGCCGACTTGGTGCCGCATGGTAGGGTGGAGTCACTTTCGAGCCGCCTTGCGCGGCATGGTCGGCGGGAGCGCCGACAGACCGGGAGACCGGACGGCAGGCGGGAATCCTGCGTGAAGGGCGCGGCGGCCAGGCAGGCCACCGGCGTCCGGGTGCCGCTTCCGGGATGCTAGCGCATTCCGGAGTTCGCCGGGGAGATGCACCGGCATTCGGGCACGGATTCGCCATGCCGCTCTGAGGGGCGGCGGGGGCGGATCGCGGGATGCGCCGCTGCTTTGACGGGCGGCATAGACCAACATCCCGAACGCGTCAGCGTGGCGGCTTCGCGAGACCTTCGGAAAGCTCGCGGGCCACGACGGGACAGGTTGCTGTCCTTGATCGAGGCCGACGCTGTCGCGGCGACCGAGGCGGTCGCGGCGGCCGGGGAGGCATCCCCAGCCGTGGGCGGTCGAGAGACACCGCAAGCCGCGACGCAATCGCCGCCGAACAAGAGGCCGCCGGCCACTGTCGCGAGACACGCCGGGGCCGCCGCAGGCGACGGCACGGCAACTGCATCGAAGGGCCTTGCACAGCAATGCGGGTCCGCATCGTCCTCGTCGAGGGACAGCGGATCGCCCAGCAAAACTGACCTCGCACGCCGGCCCGGCCCGCAGACGCGGCGCCGGGCGCGGCAGCTTCCCTCGTTTCCCCTCCGAAAAAAGTCCAGAGGCGCAATCGGCGCCGCTTCGGCGCAGGGCGTTCCGCGCGGTCCCGCGCTTAGCAGATTGCTACAAGCGCGGTGGTAGACCGGGTTCCCGGACAGGCGTATAGCGTCGGCCGGAGGTGGACGATGCGCGACCTGAACTTCGACCTGAAGCGGCTGGAGAAGGCGCACGGCGACGGCTCGCACGGGACGCGAAAGGCGCGCTCCTACGCGCTGGCGCAGATGGCGAGCACGCTGCACGATCTCGGCTTCAAGGGCCTGCGGGCGACGGGGCTGAGGCGCAAGCACGCGGTGGCGCTGGTGCGCGAGTGGCGGCGCCAGGGGCGCTCGATCGGCACGATGAAGAACCGCATGGCGCATCTGCGCTGGTGGGCGGAGCGGATCGGCCGCCCGGCCGTAGTGCCCTCGAACGGAAACCTAGGCATCGCCAACCGCGAGTACGTGACCAACGAGGACAGGAGCATCGTGCTCGACCCGGACAAGCTGGCGCTGGTGAAGGACGAACACGTCGTCATGGCGCTGCGGATGGAGGCCGAGTTCGGCCTGCGGCGGGAGGAGGCGATCAAGTTCACGCCCTCGAGGGACGACCGGGGCGACCGCATCCGGCTGAAGGGCTCCACCACCAAGGGCGGTCGCCCCCGGGAGATTCCGGTACGCAACGACAGCCAGCGAAAGCTGCTCGACGAGGCGCGCCGCCTAACGGGCGGCGGCGCGCTGATCCCGCCCGACCGCAACTACAGGCAGCAGCTCAAGATCTACGAGAACCGGACGCGGGAGGCGGGCCTGTACCGGATGCACGGGCTGCGGCACCACTATGCGCAGACCCGCTACGAGGAGATCACCGGATGGAAGTCGCCGGCGGCGGGCGGGCCTCGGCAGCGTTCTCTGACCGGGGCGCGGCGTCGGATCGACCGGGAGGCGCGCAGGGCCATCGCGCGCGAGCTATGGCATGACCGCCCGAGCGTCGTGTCGGTTTACGTCGGTAGCTGAAAGGTGCCGAACCGGGACGCGGGCGTCGCGCGCCCCGGCGGCATCGGGTGTCAGTGGCGGCTCGGTCGCCAGCCATTGTCGTCGAGCGAGTGACGCCACAGCTGCTCGGACTTCGGCTCCGGATCGGGCAGCGGCGACCAGTATGCGGCGCTCGGTTCCTTCTTCGGCCTCGCGTTCCACGGCGATATCCCCAAGTCGAGGTTGCTCGCCCTGTGGACCCTGTCGGGCCGGGCGGCGAACTCGTCGACCACCGCGGCGTCGAGGGCGTCCTGGCGCTTCTGCGAGCGCTCGCTGTCGCGGTCTTCCCGGCACCGCGCACAAAGGAAGTCGCCCTCCAATCTCTTGCGGTAGGCGCACCTGCGGCAGCCGCCCTCCGCAGTCAGTGCCGCGCGCCTTCTGCGGCAACTGGCGGCCCGCCTGTCGAGGCAGCGCCGGCAGCTGGCGAACCAGCCTCTGTCGGGCTTGGGCGCCCGCTTCCGCCTACAGCGCGGTTGGGAACACTCCTCGGGCTCGTCGCGCAGGACGGCCTGCGGCACGAAACCCGGCGGGAGCTTGCCACTCCACTGGGCGATGAGGGTTGAGAGTTTCATGTCGTTCTCCGTTTCAGGGTTGCGACGCGGTGTGCGTCGGTGCCTGAACGGGCGGCACGCGCGCGCAGGGCGGTCACCTCGCGCCAGCGAGGTCGGAGCGCTAGCGGAGAACCGCCCGGTTGACCGCTCGAGCACGCGTGACACGCTGGAGGGCATACGACGGAGACGTCGTTGTTGGGACCGTCCAGCGCGGCGGGATACAGGGGATGCCGAGCAGCACGCGGGCTGTGGCTCAGCACGCCGGCGTTGCTCTTTTCGTGGCGGACAGCGGCAGCCCGACCGTCAAGCTGATGCGTCCCGTCGGTCGCCGCCTGAAGGTGCGTCATCCCGACGACAACTGCAGCATCTTGGAGATTTTCGGCGCCCCTCGGAGGTCGCCAAGCGTCAACGATCGTTACCCGGAGGGACGAGGCTGATTGGGGGCTCGGTCGCATCGGGCGATAGAGAGCGCGGCCCGAAGGGCAACACCCCTCCCAATCGGTTGACACTTGGTAACTGCCTAGCGGCTCTCGGGACGGAGCCAGTCTGGGACGGCTGACTAGCCGTGTTCGGTAGATGTCCTAATAGGAAGTTGGCGCCGCACTAGAGCGGGAGCGGGAGTTCGGTTCGCAGGCTCCAGGGTCAAAGGATACGATTGAGGGAGACAACAAGGAGAAGTGCGACATGAAGATCGGCGTGATACTGGACGAGATCGATTTCGGCAGCTTCGGCCAGCCGGAAGTCGTTCCGCGTTGGCATCGAGGTGCGGTGAGCGGGTAGGCGAGCGTTGCCGCAACCGACTATGTCTTCGACGGTCTCTACGATTTTGGAGCATCTGCTGGAGCTTCCGGACACGCCGATCACGCCTCCGGTGGAGCCCCGGGTCGCGGAGTTGCCGTTCGGCCAACTCTCGTGGCAAGACTTCGAACGGGTGGTGTATCGTCTGGCGCGCAAGGAAGCTGACGTTGTCTACTGCGCGCGATATGGGCGACCCGGTCAGGACCAAGGCGGGATCGATGTCTACGCCCGCCTGAGCGGCGGCGGCCACAAGTGCTGGCAGGTCCGGAACCGCCAGAGCATCGGTCCTGCCGACATCACGGAAGCGGTCAACGACTTCCTGCAGGGCGAGTGGGCCGCAACGGCGGAACGCTTCGTCCTGTGCACGCGGGCATGCCTCGCGGACACCAAGTTGCAGAAAGTGATCGAGATGGAGGCCGTCCGGCTTAAGGAACGCAACATCGTGTTCGAAGCCGCTGACGGTACGGAACTCGGCGAGAATCTAAGGTCCCACCCCGAGATCATCCACGACTTCTTCGGTCGCAATTGGGTCGTGGCGTTCGCAGGCGAGGAGGCCGCTGCTGGCCTAGGAAAGCGGCTAGAGGCACGCCGCGTAATCGAGCTGCGCCGGCGTCTAGGCGAAATCTACGAGGCCCGAATCCACCAGCTCGACCCGGGGCTTGACGTCGAATTGGGTCGGCAGGACAAGCGCGACATCCGCGAGCGTTTCGTGGTCCCCAATGTGGATCCTGTTAATCCGTTCCTCGAGCCGTCGCTGGAGCCGAAGGATGTCCCCGATGGCGGGCCGCGGGGGGAGGACGGTGGCTGGGAGTTCGACGAATACGGCGATCCAGGAAAGCCGATCGATGTCGGCCGCCCGCCGGGCGAGCCGTCCGAGGCGCCGCCCATCGCGTTCGACGACTGGCTGATGCAGGGCGAGCGTGCGATGCTGATCTCGGGCGCACCCGGCTCGGGCAAGAGCACGGTGCTGCGATGCCTTGCGCTCGATCTGGTGAGCACGCCGGCACTGTTTCCGCAGGTCCACGAACGGCTGGGTGCGCGCATTCCCCTGCTGATCCCGTTCGCGATCTGGAGTCGTCTCGCGGCGAAGGAGGAACGCGAGGTGGGGTTGGCAGAGGTGGTCCGCGAGACCTTCGGCGCGTTCGTTCCTCCGAGTGAACTGGAGGATTCGTTCCTTCAAGCTCTGTTCGACGAAAGGCTGCTGCTGCTGATAGACGGTCTGGACGAGTACGCCGATGAACAGACTGCCAGGACGACGCTCGCCACGATTGAGACCTTCGTCCGAACCAACGACGTGTTCACCATCGCGACGGCACGTCCCGCGGGGTTGCGACGCCTGGGCGCTGCGAGCGGCTACTGGAAAATGGCGCGCCTGGTCGAGCTGTCACCACCCCAACAGCGCGACCTCGCGACAAAGCTGCTCAATGAGCAGGGCGGCGAAGCTCCCGTACTGCTTCGGGTCGAGCAGTTCTTCCAGCAACTTGAGCACAGCGGGCGTCTGCAGTCGCTTGCGGGGAACCCTCTGCTGCTCCACGGACTGCTGTCGGTCGCGGCGCGGCGGATCATCCTGCCGAGCACGCGTTTCGAGCTATTCGAGAAGCTCATCGACATCCTTTTGGAGGTGCATCCGAACCGTCGCGCAACGGCGGCTGCCGAGGTCGCATCGCGAACCCGGGCCTTCTCGACGGACGACATGCGGCGCGAAGCCCTTGCCAAGCTGGCCTTCGAGGTTCAGGTGGTCGGGGCGGACGCTGGGATCGGTCGTGGGGACGCCCGACGGATCATCGAGGATTTCCTGGCCGATTCGGAGGAGGGACCCGCGTGGTCGCGGGAGAACGCTCGGGCCGGGGCGCGGGAACTGACCGGCGTTGACGCCGACACATCCGGCCTTCTAGTGGAACGCGGGCCAGAGGAACTCGCCTTTTGCCATGCCGCGTTTCGTGAACACCTTGCTGGCCTGGAACTCGCCACCCAGACGCTGGACGACCAGGCGCTTTTCGTTTGCGAGCATGCGGATGACCCTCGGTGGCGCGGGCCCATTCTCGCCCTCCTGCAGTCACTGAAACGCAGAACCGATGTCGAGCGGCTACTCGAGGCGGTTCGGGACGGGGATCCGGAGAGAACAGCGTCGAGTGATCGGCGGTTGTTGCTGGGCGAAGCTGCATTTGCCACCGCGTCGGTGTCGGGGAGAGTCGGCCGGGAGGTGGCGCTCGATAGTCTTGGTCGGATCGAAGCTGGGACGGATGCCGCCGAAAGGCTCGAGCTACTGGGGCTCGCTCTGGACGGTCCCCGCGCCGGCCCGATCGGCGACGCGATCGTGGGTCGGCTCGGGAAGTGGTGGCCCGGTGTGACAGCTTGGCAAGAGGACCTTTACGCCGAACTCGGCGCGTGGCCGCCGACCGACGAACTCGCGGAGACGCTCGAACTCGGGCTGCGCGGCGACAGGAACCAGGTGGCCGCCGCGGCGAGTCTGGCGAGAGTCTTCGGGGGCGACGGCGAAGTGGGGGACCGGCTAACCGCGCTCGTCCACGAGTCGGTGAACCCCTGGGTGACAGCGGCGGCACTTGACGCACTGAGCCGGGGCTGGCCGTCCACCGAAGGCATGGACGGCTGGTTGGACGAGGCGGAGCGGTCGCCGAGTGCCCAGCTGCGAACCGTAGCCGCGTTGGCATGGTACCGACGTGGTCGGCGAGGAGATGCAGGTAGGGATTCGCTGCTTCGCGCCCTGGACCTTGGTTGGAGCAGGTTCGGAGGCAGCCTCCATGAGGAGATCATGGACGCGCTTGTCTCCGACTGGGCGCGCGACGGCGAACTGCACGAGGCTTGTTGGTCCGGGGTGGGCAGGCGCGGTCCTCCGAGAAGTTACATCGACCACGACAGAGCCCAGAGCATGCTCATGAGGCTCCACCGGGAAGACACCCGGGTGTCCGATTGGGTGCAGGAGGAGATCGAACGGCGCGATTGTTTCGCGTTCAGTGGGCCGGCGGGCGCTGCGTTGCTGGAGCCGATCATCGCCGAGCATGCGAACGTGCGAGCGGCCGTGGAGGTCTGGTTTGAGGAAGGCAAGTTCTCCAGTCACAACTACGAGGCGGCGCAGCTAGCGGCAATGGTCAAGACCGACGCGGCGAAACGAGTGATGATGAGTTGGCTGGACGATCTGGACCTTTTCGGCTTCTGGCCCGTCCGGAGTCTTCTGGACGGATGGGGGATCGACGATCCCGAAGTGGCCACCGCCCTGAAGCCACTTGCGCGGCTCCTCCCGGACGAAAGGCAGCACATTGCCGAGCACATTCCGGCGATCGTCGAATCGGTCGACCAAAGCCTGCGTCTGCTGATGGAGATCTGCGAGCTTCCAGAATTGCGGCGCACAGACTTCGTGATCCGCGGGTTCGCGGCCCTCGGAGACAACATCGATGAAACAGCGGCTGTCTCTGCAGTCCTCCCTCATGTCAAGAAGTTCCCAGCCATGTCGGGGGGCGAACACGCCCTGATCGCCCGATTCCACGCGGACCCGCGCGTGAGGGCCTTCGCGTTGGAGCGGTTGGAGGAGCCGTCTGCGCCGCTGGCGGAAATGGCGAGGGTCTACGGCACTGACGCAGAAATCGCGCCGTTGATACTACAGCGCGCGGCTCCGCTGGCGACGGTGTTTCGCCGCTACATCGCGAGGCGGGCAACGCAGCGTTTCGATGATGAGGCGTTGGGGCGGGTGCTCAAGCAGTGCGAGTTGGAGAGTGACGAGCACGCGATGGCCCAGGCGACGGTCGGCTTGTCCTATGCATCGATCGCAACGCCGGACGGGGTAGAGAAGCGCGCCGAAGTCCTGAGCCGGCAACTCCACTCAGTCGGACCTCATTTCGACGACCGGCGCGCAGCGGCGTTCGGGGGGTTGCTGGCGCTCGGGCGCCTCGATGCATTCGCGAGTGCAACGGAAAGGTCCGGTGGTGACCCGCTGAAAATCGACATCGTTGGCCATTTCCGCGACTACGCGCCCGTACTCGAATTGGCGGCGGAGAGGTGGGAGGACCTCAAGATGGCCTTGGGAGGATCGCTGGTAGGTCGTTTGAGCAGAGGATATAGCAGTTCTTCTGCCCTCTGGCAGGCGTTCGCGCCCTATGTGAGTCGGTCATCGGTCATCGGGTCGGATTTCCTCGAATACTGTGAGGACCCATCGGCGATGCTGGAAGCACGCGAGCTGCTGGCCTTGTCCCGCGTCAGGCCCCGGAGTACGGTTTTGCTGGATTGCTGCAAGCGGACTCTGACCGGAGGGTTCGATAGCCAGCAACACTCTCCGCTGGACATTGCACAGGCTACGGTGCTGGCGTCGAAGCTCCTGGCTGCGGACTTCTCCGGAGATGCTTCGGCAGTCGCGGCGATCGTCGAGGCGAGTGACGACACGCGGGGGCACGGCGGAGCCCTCGTCGGACTGGTTTCACGGTGGCCAGATCATGAGATTGTCGACCGGGAGTACGCAAGACTGTTGGAGGGAGGGCGTTGGCCGCGGCTGGTTGCTTGTGCCGATTTCTGGTTGCTGAGCGCACGAGGTAGCCGTGAGGATGTCGCGGGCGTTTTCAGGCGTTTTGTGACACGGCCCGCTGCCAGCCCATGGGACTTCCCTGAAGACGCGTTGGACGCTTTCCGGTCGCGGCTGGAGCGGGATGTGGAGGCCGTGCAGACGTTCGAGCAGCTTGCCCGGGATCATGACGAGCCGAGCGTCCGTGCCTCGATCGCCCGGCTGCTGGCGTCGATGCCCGCGAGACAGGGGCGGGACCTCGCGAGGGAGTTGCTGGCTGCGGAGTGCCGGCGTCCGGGGCCGCCACGATTCGCGTTGGATGTCCTCACCAATCGTATCCGGCCCGCCAAAGATCTTATGCGCGAAGCACTCGGGGAGTAGGGCTGCTAGAGGTGGCCCGGGTTGGCGAAGCCAAGCAGGGCCCGAACTTGGCATGGCGGCAAAGGCCCGACCTTCTGTTTCAATCCGAGTTGGAGAGGTTCTCCCAGGATTTGCGCCGCAACTGACTTGGGTTTGCCTCGTTCGACAAGCGCTATCCAGAGGTAATCGTCGGCGACTGCGTAGGCGCCGTCCCAAACGTAGAGCCAGGGCTGAGGCCTATCTCCGTTCTGCCACGCGGTCCACATGGCCTGCAGCATTCGTTGGCCTTCTGGAGTCCTCTCCGGCCGATGCGAGCCATGCGTTCGTTTGAACTCGACGTGAGCCGTCTCGATTACCGCGCCGTAAACGTCGAGTTCCCCTTGAGCAGCTTGACGCATCAAGTGCTGGAACAGACGGTCTTCAGTGGGCGCAAGGTTCCGCGTGTTGACCTTCATGCCGCGATCGCGGTTCTCATTTTCCACGTCGGGCCGCACTACACCGGCCAAAAGGGCTGGAATTCGTGTCTACAAGGTCCAGTGACGCTCATTCAAGCTCTCGCGTTTTGTGGTATGAATCGTGGTACGACTACCGTAACTATTTGTTCTTGTTGAAACATTGGCGGAGAGGGAGGGATTCGAACCCTCGATGGGCTATCAACCCATACTCCCTTAGCAGGGGAGCGCCTTCAGCCGCTCGGCCACCTCTCCGGTTGCGCTCGGTGTTCGACGGCGTCCTTCCGTCAGGGGCCGAGCCCCCTTGGATTTCGTCTCGGAAGACCCGGGCGGGATCGGCGTCAGCCGGTCCCGGACTCCGGTTCCTGTGACTGTTCCCGCCTGATGCGCTGGTGAATCTCTTCCCGGTGCACCGCGACTTCGCGCGGAGCCTTGATGCCGATGTGCACCTGGTTGCCCTTGACGCCCAGAACGGTGACGGCCACGTCGTCCCCGATCATGAGCGTTTCCCCCACGCGCCGCGTCAAGATGAGCATGGCGGCCTCCTCGGTCTCGTCTCTTCCTCCCGAATCACGCGCACCCTCAGGCGCCGTTTCGCCGCCGGCCTGTTCGAACGGCCGTCCTGGCCGAAACGCGCCCCCATGGGCGCTACCCTCTCTCCATCCGAACCATCGTACCTGCCTATTGTGACGCAGTAGCGCACGGAGCGCACGCCGTTATTCGCCCGGAGAGTTGTGCGTTTCGGCGCACACGGCGTGGCTCACGCGCGTCGCCCGTCACTGTTCCTCGACGGCCGCCGCCGACAGCTCGAACGCGGAGTGGACCGCCCGCACGGCCAGTTCGAGGTAGCGTTCGTCGACCACCACCGAGATCTTGATCTCGGAGGTCGAGATCATGCGGATGTTGATGTTCTCCGCGGCGAGGGCGTCGAACATGCGCGTCGCGACGCCGGCGTGGGAGCGCATGCCTACGCCGACCACGGAGATCTTGACGATGCGGTTGTCGCCCTCGAAACCGCGCGCGCCGACTTCTTCGCGCATCTCGCCGAGCATCTCGCAGACGCGGTCGTAGTCGCCGCGCTTGACGGTGAACGTCAGGTCGGCGGAGCCGTCGGCGCCGACGTTCTGCACGATCATGTCGATCTCGATGTTGGCGCGGCCGATGGGGCCGAGGATGCGCGAGGCGACGCCAGGCACGTCCGGCACGCCGAGGAGCGTCAGCTTCGCCTCGTCGCGCGAATAGGCGATGCCCGAGACGATCGGCTGTTCCATGTCCTGTTCCTCCGTCGTGATCAGGGTGCCCGGCCCGTCGCCGAAGCTCGACAGCACGCGCAGCGGCACCGCGTATTTGCCCGCGAACTCGACGGCCCGCGGATGCAGCACCTTCGATCCGAGGCTCGCGAGTTCGAGCATCTCCTCGAAGGTGACGACGCGGAGCCGCGCGGCGCCGTCGACGATGCGCGGGTCCGCGGTGTAGACGCCGTCGACGTCCGTGTAGATGCGGCACTCGTCGGCGTCGAGGGCCGCCGCCACGGCGACGGCGGTGGTGTCGGAGCCGCCGCGCCCGAGGGTCGTGAGGTTGCCGTCGGCGTCGATGCCCTGGAATCCCGCGATGACGGGCGTGACGCCCGCTTCGAGGTCCGCGTGCAGGCACTCCACGTCGATGTGTTCGATGCGCGCGCGGGTGTGGGCGGTGTCCGTGCGGATCGCCACCTGGGGCGCAAGATACGACCTGGCCGGACGGCCGCGCTCGATGAGGGCCATGGCGAGGAGCGCGATGCTGACCTGCTCTCCGGACGCGAGCAGCACGTCGCGCTCGCGCGCGTCGGGGCGCTTCGCCACGTCCACCGCGAGCTGCTCCAGACGGTTGGTCTCGCCGGCCATGGCCGAGAGGACGACCGTGATCCGGTGCCCCTCGGACAGACCCCGCACGACGCGGTCGGCCACGGCCGATATCCGTTCCGGGCTGGCCACCGACGTGCCGCCGAACTTGTATACGTAGCGCATGGGAAGACTCAGGCGGAGCGCTCTTCGACCCAGTGCGCGACGGACGCGAGCGCGTCCCCGAGCGCCTCGGGGCGGGTGCCGCCGCCGGCGCGCGCCATGTCCGGTCGTCCGCCGCCCCGCGCGCCCACCTGCTCGCCGACGAAGCCGATGACCTCGCCGGCCTGGAAGCGGTCGGTCAGGTTCTTCGTGACGCCGGCGATGAGGTTCACGCGCCCGTCGTGCACCTGGCCGAGCACGATCACCGCCCGCCCGAGCTTGTCCTTCAGGCTGTCGAGCGTCGTGAGCAGCGTCTTCGCGTCGCCGGGCACCTCCGCGCCGAGCACCCGCACGCCGTCGACTTCCACGGCACGGTTCGCGAGGCTCGACCCCTCGGACTGGGCGAGCTTCGTCCTGGCCGTCTCGAGCTCCTTCGCGAGGGCCCGTGCCTGTCCGGAGAGCGCCTGTACCTTGTCCGCGAGCTCGCCGCGCCCCGCGCGCACGACCTCGGCGATGTCGGCGATGAGCCGCTCGCTCTCCTCCACCCACGCCAGCGCGCCGCGTCCCGTCACCGCCTCGATGCGGCGGACGCCGGCCGCGATGCCCGACTCGGACACGATGTGCATGAGGCCGATGTCCCCCGTGCGCCGCACGTGGGTGCCGCCGCAGAGTTCCACGGAGTAGCCGTCGCCCAGGGTGAGGACACGCACTTCGTCGCCGTACTTCTCGCCGAACAGGGCGATCGCGCCCCTTTCCATCGCCTCGGCGAACGGCATGATCTCCGTGGTCGCGGGGCTGTTCTCGCGAATGCGCGTGTTGACCTCGCTCTCGATGCGCCGCAGCTCGTCCGCGCTCACGGGCGCCGGATGCGAGAAATCGAAGCGCAGGCGGTCGGGCGCCACCAGGGAGCCCTTCTGCTGGACGTGCGGCCCGAGCACGCCGCGCAGCGCCTTGTGCAGCAGGTGGGTCGCCGAGTGGTTGAGGACGATGTCGCGGCGCCGCGCGCCGTCGACGTTCGCCGTGACTTCCTGCCCGACCTCGAGGGCGCCTTCCGCGAGCCGGCCCCGGTGCAGGTGCTGGCCGCCGCCGCGCGTGGTGTCCTGCACCTCGAAACGGACGCCGTCGGCGCCGATCTCACCGGTGTCGCCCACTTGGCCGCCTGCTTCCGCATAAAACGGCGTCCGGTCCAGGGCGACGAGGCCAAACTCCCCCGCGTCGAGCCGCGACGTCTCTTCCGGGGCGCCCTCCCCCGTACGAAAGAGCGCCACGACGTTCGCCGGGTTGGCGAGGGACTCGTAGCCCTCGAACCGGACGTTCGACTCCACGCGCACCTGCTGTTCTTCGCTCGCGTCGAACCGGCTCGCCTCGCGCGAGCGGGCGCGCTGGGTCTCCATGACGGCCTCGAAGCCGGCCATGTCCACGCGCAGGCCGCGTTCGCGCGCGACATCCGCCGTGAGGTCCACGGGAAAGCCGTAGGTGTCGTAGAGCTCGAAGGCGACGGCGCCCGGAATGGTGTCGCCGGACAGGTCGGCGATCGTCCGCCCGAGCAGCACCATGCCGCGGTCGAGCGTGCGCGCAAAGCGTTCTTCTTCACCGAGGAGGACGGCCTCGATGCTGGCACGGCGCTCCTCCAGGAGCGGGTAGGCGGCGCCCATCTCTTCCGCCAGCGGCGCGACCAGTCCATGGAAGAAGGGCTCGCGCAGGTCGAGCTGGTGGCCGTGGCGAAGCGCGCGGCGCACGATCCGGCGCAGGACGTAGCCCCGGTCCTCGTTGCTCGGCAGCACGCCGTCGGCGATCAGGAACGACGCCGCCCGGATGTGGTCCGCGATCACCCGCAGCGAAACGTTCCCGGCGATGCTCGCCGCGTCCCGGATGCCCGCCATGCCCGCCGCCCGCGCGATGACGCCCCGGAAGACGTCGGCCTCGAAGTTGGTGAGCACGCCCTGGTCGATCGCCGCGGTGCGCTCGAGACCCATGCCGGTGTCGATGCCCGGCGACGCGAGGGGCTCGAGCGCGCCGTCCGGCGACCGGTCGAACTGCGGGAAGACCAGGTTCCAGAACTCGAGGAACCGGTCGCCGTCCTCCTCCGGGGAACCTGGCGGCCCTCCGGCGACGGCAGGCCCCTGGTCGTAGAAGATCTCGGTGTTCGGTCCGCAGGGTCCGGTGTCCCCCATGGCCCAGAAGTTCTCTTCGTGGTCGATCACGCGGCCCGCCGGCATGCCGATCTTGTCGATCCACAGCCGGCGCGCCTCGTCGTCCGTCGGGTGCACGGTCACCCAGAGCCGGTCGCGCGGCCAGGCGAGGACCTCGCGCACGAACTCCCAGGCCCAGTCGATGGCCTCTTCCTTGAAGTAGTCCCCGAAGCTGAAGTTGCCGAGCATCTCGAAGAGCGTGTGATGCCGGGCGGTGTGGCCGACGTTCTCGAGGTCGTTGTGCTTGCCGCCGGCGCGCACGCAGCGCTGGCACGAGGTGGCACGGGTGTAGTCCAGGCGCTCGCGGCCGGTCAGCGCGTCCTTGAACTGGACCATGCCGGCATTGGTGAAGAGCAGCGTCGGGTCGTTGCCCGGCACCAGGCTGCTGGAAGGCACCACCTTGTGGTCGCGCGCGCCGAAAAACTCGAGATACGCGGACCGGATTTCCGCCGTCAGCATGACCGCGCCGGGCTCAAGTACGCAAAGGGGCGCGGATTATACGGGCTGCTCGCCCAGCGTTCGATAGATGACCCCGGGGTCAAACCCGCGTGCGGAGAGGAACCGGGCGCGCTTCGCCCAGTCCGCGCGGTCGGCCGGAGGCGCGGCGCCGAAGCGCCTGGTCTGGGCGGCCTCGGCGCGGTCCCGCCAGAACTCGGCGTCCTGGTCCAGGGCGTCGTCCACGAACTCCCGGGCCACGCCGCGTTCCATCAGGCCGGCGCGGATCTTCGCCGGACCCTGGCCGCGCCCGAGGCGGCTGCGGACGAAGGCTTCCACGAACCGCTCCTCCGAGAGGAGGCCGTCGCGCTGCAGGTCCGCGAGGACCGCCTCGATGGTGTCGTCGTCCGCCCCCTCCGGCTGGCGGGCGCGACGCAGCTTGCGGCGGAGCTCCAGGACGGAGTGTTCCCGGACCGCCAGCAGGCGCACTGCCCGTGCGGTGAGTTCCCGCCCTGCGAGATCTGGTGCCGCGTCGTCCGCGGACAGGTCGTCCGGCGCCGCGGCGTCCTCCCGGACCACCGGATCAGCGGCGGTCGGACGCGTCGCTGACGGCGGCGATCCGCGGACCCGCCTCCGCGTTCTCCCCGGCGGCGGCCTGGGCGTCGCCGGCGCGCTCGAGATGCGGCAGCAGTTCCGCCCGCACCCGGGTCTCGATTTCCTGCCGGATGCCCTCCTCCTCGTTCAGGAACGTCGCCGCGTTGCGCCGCCCCTGGCCGATGCGCTGGCCGTTGTAGCTGTACCAGGCGCCGGATTTCTCGACGATGCCCTGCTTCACCCCGAGATCGATGATCTCGCCGGCGCGGTGGATGCCCTGGCCGTAAAGGATCTGGAACTCCGCCTGCTTGAACGGCGGCGCGACCTTGTTCTTCAGCACCTTCACGCGGGTCTCGTTGCCCACCACCTCGTCGCCGTCCTTCACCGCGCCGATGCGGCGGATGTCGAGGCGCACGGAGGAGTAGAACTTGAGCGCGTTGCCGCCGGTGGTGGTCTCGGGGGAGCCGAACATGACGCCGATCTTCATGCGGATCTGGTTGATGAAGATGACGAGGGTGTTCGAGTTCTTGATGTTGGCCGTCATCTTGCGGAGCGCCTGGCTCATGAGCCGGGCCTGCAAGCCGACGTGGGCGTCGCCCATCTCGCCCTCGATCTCGGCCTTCGGCGTGAGCGCCGCGACCGAGTCGATGACGACCACGTCCACCGCGCCGGAGCGGACGACCATGTCGCAGATCTCGAGGGCCTGCTCGCCCGTGTCCGGCTGGGACACGAGCAGGTTGTCCGTGTCGACGCCGAGCGTCTCGGCGTACACGGGGTCGAGCGCGTGCTCGGCGTCGATGAAGGCGCAGGTGCCGCCGTCGCGCTGCGCCTCGGCGATGACCTGGAGGGTCAGCGTGGTCTTGCCCGACGACTCCGGGCCGTAGATCTCGACGACGCGTCCCCGCGGAAGCCCGCCGATCCCGAGCGCGATATCAAGACCGAGGGAGCCCGTGGAGATGGAGGGAATCGCTTCCTGCTCGCGGTCCCCGAGCCGCATCATCGAGCCCTTGCCGAACTGCTGCTCGATCTGCCTGAGCGCCGCCTTCAGGGCGCCGTCTCTGCCGGACCTGCCGGAGTCCCTGGCCCCGCTTCTCGTCATGTCGTCTGTTTCCTCCCTTGATTTCGTGCGCCTTCCGCTATTCCCGCTCCGGTTCCTGCCGCCGTCCCAGTCCCATTGCGTTTTCGGCATCTCGCATCTCGTGGAAGTCGAATGCCGCGTACTGTATATTCGATCAGCGCTGGATGCAAGTACACCCCGCGAACCCCGCCCGAAACCCGGCTGGCAACCTGCGGCACACGATAACGCAACCGGTTCGCGAAGTGCGTCCGAGTCGCCGTTTTCGCACGCCGATCGGGGCCTTCGCTTACAATCTTTCGGCGGTCGATGAACAACCCCTCCCACACGCCCTCCCACACACCAATGATGCGCCAGTACCTGCGCATCAAGACGGAGCACACCGACGCCCTGCTCTTCTACCGGATGGGCGATTTCTACGAGCTGTTCCACGACGACGCCGAAGAGGCATCGCGCCTGCTCGACATCACCTTGACCGCCCGCGGACAGTCCGCCGGACAGCCGATCCCCATGTGCGGCGTGCCGTTTCACAGCGTCGATGCGTACCTCGTCAAGCTCGTCAAGATGGGGCGCACCGTCGCCATCTGCGAGCAGATCGGCGACCCGGCGGCGAGCCGGGGCCCCGTGGAGCGCCGGGTCACCCGCATAGTCACGCCGGGTACGCTCACGGAAGAGGGGCTGCTTCCCGCCGACCGCGAGAGCGTGCTGGCCGGGATCCGGCCAGACGGCGAGCGGTGGAGCCTGAGCTGGCTCAACCTCTCCTCCGGCGAGTTCCGCATCCGCGACTGCGAGGACACCGCCGGGCTGCTCGCGGAACTCGAGCGCATCGCCGCCGGAGAGGTCATCGCGCCCGAAGGCGTGGACCTGGATCTGCCGACGCCGCTGAAGCACCGGGCCCCGCTCGATTTCGACACGGAGCTCGGGGAGCGCCTGCTGGCGGAGCACTTCGGCGTGCGCGACCTTGCCGGCTTCGGCGTCGAGCCCCGCGCGAGCGCCGTCGGCGCGGCCGCGGCGGTCCTCCGCTATGCGCGCGACGCGCAGCGCCAGGCGCTCGACTACATCGACACCCTCGCCCGCGCGGAGCGCGACGGTCACGTCCTGCTCGACCCGATCACGCGGCGCAACCTCGAGATCGACACGCGCCTCGCGGACGACCCCTCCGCCGGCCGCGGCGGCACGCTGTACGGCGTGCTGAACACCACCCGCACGCCGATGGGCGCACGCCGGCTGCGGGCCTGGCTGCACGCGCCGCTGCGCTCGGCGGACCGCGTCCGCGCGCGGCACCGCGCGGTCGCCGCGCTCATCGAGACGCGCGCGTTCGAACAGCTCGCGCCATGGCTCTCCCGGGTGGGCGACCTCGAGCGCATCGTCACCCGGATCGCGCTCGGCAACGCGAGCCCGCGGGACCTCGCCCGCCTGCGGACCGCCCTCGGCGCACTCCCGGACATCCGCGCGGCGGTGGACGCCCTCGATGCGCCGCGCCTGTGCGCCCGCTTCGCGGACCTGCCCGACTTCGCGGACGAGCGCGCGCTGCTCGAGGGGGCGATCGTGGAGGAGCCGCCCGCGGTCATCCGCGACGGCGGCGTCATCGCGCGGGGGCACGACGAGGAGCTGGACGGCCTGCGCGACCTCTCCGAGAACGCGAGCGGCTTCCTCGCCGACCTCGAGACCCGGGAGCGCGAGCAGACCGGCATCGCGACCCTCAAGGTCGGGTACAACCGGGTGCACGGCTACTACATCGAGGTCGGCCGCGCCGCCGCCGGATCGGTGCCGCCCGAGTACGTCCGCCGCCAGACCCTGAAGCACGCCGAACGCTACATCACCCCGGAACTCAAGCGTTTCGAGGACGCGGCCCTGACCAGCCAGGCCCGGGCGCTGAAACGCGAGAAGCTGCTCTACGAGCGGCTCGTGGAGCGGCTCGACGCCTCCGGGCAACCGCTCCGCGCCGCGGCGGACGCGCTCGCCTCGCTCGACGTCCTGGCAGCCTTCGCGGAACGCTCGGAGGCGCTCGACCTCGTGGCGCCGGAACTTTCCGAGAGCCCCGGCATCGACGTCGCCGGGGGACGGCACCTCGTCGTGGAAGCGGAGTCGGCCCATCCGTTCGTGCCGAACGACGTACGCCTGGACGACGGCCGGCGCATGCTCATCGTGACCGGCCCGAACATGGGCGGGAAGTCCACCTACATGCGCCAGACCGCCCTGATCGCGCTCCTGGCGTACACGGGCTGCTTCGTGCCGGCGCGCTGCGCCCGCGTCGGTCCGATCGACCGCATCTTCACCCGCATCGGCGCCTCCGACGACCTGACCGGCGGGCGTTCGACCTTCATGGTGGAGATGACCGAGACGGCGAACATCCTGCACAACGCGACGGCCGAGAGCCTCGTGCTGCTCGACGAGATCGGTCGGGGGACGAGCACCTACGACGGGCTCGCCCTCGCCTGGGCGACCGCGACGCACCTGGCCGCCCGGATCCGCGCGTTCACGATGTTCGCGACGCACTACTTCGAGCTGACCGTGCTGCCCGACGAGATGGACGGCGTCGCGAACGTCCACCTCGACGCGACCGAACACGCCGGGGACGTGGTGTTTCTGCACGTCGTGCGCGAGGGCCCCGCGAGCCAGAGCTACGGCGTCCAGGTGGCGAAGCTCGCCGGCGTGCCCGAGGGCGTCCTCGCGAACGCCCGGGCGCGGCTCGCGCAGCTCGAGTCCGGCCACGGGCCGGAGAATCCGCGCCAGGGCAGCCTGTTCGGCGGACCGCCGCCCGGTCCGTCCGAGCCGCCACCGCCGGATGCCGTGCGCGAACGGCTCGCGGACGTGGAACCCGAGGAACTCACTCCGCGCAAGGCCCTGGACGTGCTCTTCGAACTGAAGGAAATCGCGGGCCGGCAAAACTGACCCCGCGCTTGTAGAATACGCGCCCCGTGACGCGGGGCGCCCCCGGATCGACCTAGCCTGACATGCCATGACTTTCGTAATCGGCGAAGCCTGCATCAAGTGCAAACTCACGGACTGCGTGGAGGTGTGTCCCGTCGACTGCTTCTACGAAGGTCCGAACATGCTCGTCATCCACCCTGACGAGTGCATCGACTGCGCGCTCTGCGAACCGGAGTGTCCGGTGGAGGCGATCTACGCCGAGGACGAACTGCCGGAAGGCCAGGAGGAGTTCCTCGAACTGAACGCCGAACTCGCCGAGGTCTGGCCGAACATCACCGAGGCCAAGGACCCGCCCGACGACGAGGCGGAGTGGCGCGAAGTCACCGACAAGCGCGAGCTCCTAGAACGGTAGGGGACGCCCTCGTGGCGTCCCGTCCCGAATTCACCCAAGGCGCCAGACCGCGCCGCCCTTCTCCCCTTCCTGGAAGATCAGCGCCCGATCACCCGCCCCGGATCGATGGGCGACCCATGCCGCCGCACCTCGAAGTGGAACCTGCCGTCCGTCGCGTTCGTCCCGCCGATGGCCGCGAGCCGCGCGCCGGCGCCGAGATCCGCGCCTTCTCCGACCTCCGGGTCCGCGTTCAGGCTGTACGCCGACAGGTACCCGCCGCCGTGCTCCACGATCACGAGGTGTCGGTAGCCGGCGAGGCCCGGCCCGGAGTAGACGACCTTGCCCGGGGCCGCGGCCACCACGGACCGCCCCGCCGGTACGGCGTAGTCGACGCCCTTGTTGTCTCCCCCGAACCCGCGCTCCGGTTGCACGTCGACGGGCCAGCGCCAGCGCGCACCCGGCGTGCCGGCCACCTGCTGCCGCGGCGCCGCCTGGCGCGGCGCGGGCGCCGGGGGGCTGGACTCGGGCGCGGTCGGACGCGTCGCTGGCTTGACCGGGTCCCGCGGCTTCGCGGGACGCGCGGGCGCCGGCTCCGGCACGCCCGGAGTACGGACCTCCGGCGCGGTCGGGGTGACGGTCCTGCGCGCGGCCTGCGTCTCCGGCTCGGCGCGCGGCACGCTCGGTTCAGCGCGAACGTCCGGCGCAGGCGCGCGCGGAATGGCCGGACGTGCCGGCCGGCCGGCGCGGACGCCGACTTCCGGAGCGAGCATCAGGGTCTGCCCGGGGTAGATCGTGTAGGGCGGGCCGATCCCGTTCCAGCGCGCCAGCGCCACGTAGTCGAGCCCGTACCGCCACGCGATGGCGTAGAGCGAGTCCCGCGGCTGCACGACGTAACGCTCCGGGGGCGGGTCGCCGACGGGCGTCGACCGTTCGACGACGGGCGCCTGCGACGGCGAGGTCGCGCAGCCGGCGGCCAGGGCCAGCGCCAAGGTGGCGGCCACCAGCCATTGCCCTCTTGCGAAACCGTATCGTCCGTGCCGCCGAAGTCCCATATCTTGCATCCCGATGCCGCGGCACGCGGCCGCTCTACTACCCATCGATTTACTCTGGTCCCGCCTGTCCGAGCCGCAGCAGGAGGACCGTGCACGCCGCCCCGGCCAACGCCGCGAGCGCGACCCCGAGCAGCATGGGGTCGTTGCCGGTCGCCAGCCGATACCCCTCCGGGGACAGCAGCGCCTCGTCGGTGCGCCACGGCCAGAGGCGCAGCAGCGAACCGGTCATCAGCCCCGTGAGGGTCGCGAGCACCGCGCGCCGGAAGCGGCCGAGCAGGAGCGTGACGACCTTCGCGAAGAGCAGGAGTCCCGCCGCGATGCCGGCGCCCGCCGCGGCCAGGATGTCGATCCGCAGGCCGTTGACCGCGGCCACGAACGGCTCGTAGAGCCCGAGCAGGAGCAGCACGAACGAGCCGGAAATCCCCGGCAGCATCCACGCCGCGGTCGCCAGGCCACCCCCCAGGAAGAACTGCAGGTAGCCCGGGTCCACGCGCCCCGCCCCGAGCGTCGCGACGAACGCCCCGAGGATCGTCCCGGCGATGCCGAAGGTCGCCGCGTGACGCAGGCCGAGCCTTCGACCGAGGTGCCAGGCCGAGCCCGCGATGAGCCCGAAGAAGAAGCTCCACACGAGCAGGCCGTACGCGTCGAGCAGGTGGCCGATCAGCCGAGCCGTGCCGAGATAGCCGAGCGCCATGCCGACCGCGAGGACGGCCAGGAACCCCAGGTCGTGGACGCTGCGGTCGCCGCCGCGCACCAGCGCCCGCACGGACCGCGGAGACCAGCTCGCGAGCGCCGCGAGCAGCCGTTCGTAGATCCCGGTGATGAAGGCGATCGTGCCTCCCGACACGCCGGGAATCACTTCCACGATGCCCATCGCGAGGCCGCGCACGAACACCCCGGGCGCTCCGTGCCTGGCGCTCATGCCGCCGCCCGTCCCGGTCCCACCGCGCCGCCGGCCGGGGCGCCCGGCGCGTCGAGGAACGTCCCCACCTCCCGCAGAACGCTCGTCGCGTAGACGCCCTTCGGGAGGACGCACTCGAGGGTGAGGACATCCTCATCCAGCGACCAGGAAAGGTCGGCCGGTAGCACCCGGAGCGGGCGCCGCTCCTGCCGGAGCCCGACGTGCTCCAGCGTGTCCGCGATGTCCGGGAAGGCGCGGGCCGCCGCCGACTCGATCTCCAGCGCCGCGCCGCCGCTCGTCGGAATTCCGCGGCCCCAGAGCGGCCCGGACGGCGCGCCCCCGACCGTGGCCTCGCCCGCAAGCGGCGTCTCCCAGGTGCCGTCGGCGACCCGCCGCCCGAGGACCTCGTTGAAGAGGAAGCTGCGCAGGCTCGACAGGTGCAGTGCGCGGGTGAAGCGCGGGACGCGGGGGCGGCCCGCGCCGGCCCACTGGCGGGCGGCCGCCACGTTGCCCCCGTCGGCGCCGAAGCGCTGGGGGCCGAAGTAGTTGGGCACGCCGCGGCGGGCGACAGCTCGAAGCTGCGTTTCGACATCACCCGAAACCCCGCGCACGCGGATCCGGAACCGGTTCGAGCGCAGTTCGCCCCGGCGCAGCTTGCGCGCATGCTGGGCCCGGCGCAGGACACGGAGCTCCGCACCGAGCGCATCGGCCTCGTCCCCCGGACCGCGCACGCTGAACCATTGGCGCGTCACGGCATGCCGGTCCTTCATGCCGGCGTAGGACACGTCGCCGCGCGGCACCCCGAAGGCGGCGGCCAACCGCCGGTGGGCCTCGCCGGTGGTGATCCCCCGCTTCTCGACGAACAGGTACAGGTGCTCGCCGGCGCCCGAGGGCTCGAACGCCAGGGTCTCGGTGACCTCGAAGTCTTCGGGGACGGTGCGCAACGTACCGCCGGCTGCCGCCGCCCGGACGTCGGCCCTGGGCCAGCGCTCCGACCAGGCGCTCACCGAGTGCGTGCCGCCGCGCCGTCGCGCCGGGCGGCGTCCTCGTCCACGACGAGGTAGAACGTCTCCCCTTCCACGACCATGCCGAGGTCCGTGCGGGCCCGCGCCTCCACGGCCTCGAGCCCGGACCTCAGCGCCTCGACCTCCGCCTCCAGCACGCGGTTGCGCTGCTCGAGGCGGTCGTTCAGCCGCTGCTCCCGCTCGATCGCGTCTTCCAGCGCGGACGAGGCGAGATAGCCGGAGTCGCCGTACCAGTAGCTGTACTGCAGCGCGGCGATGAGCACCACGCCGATGGCGAGGAACACGAACCGCGTCACGCGACCCCCGCCGGAACCCGGAGTTCGTCGATGCCCCGGTAGGTGGCGCGCTCGCCGAGCATCTCCTCGATGCAGAGCAGCCGGTTGTACTTGGCGACCCGGTCGGAGCGCGAAAGACTGCCGGTCTTGATCTGGCCCGCGCCGGTGGCCACGGCGAGGTCGGCGATCGTCGTGTCCTCGGTCTCGCCCGAGCGATGGGAGATCACGGTGGCGTAGCCTCGCGCGTGCGCCATGCGCAGCGTCTCGAGGGTCTCGGAGAGGGTCCCGATCTGGTTCGGCTTGACCAGGATCGCGTTGGCGGCCCCCGACGCGATGCCGCGTTCGAGGTACCGGGTGCTGGTGACGAAGAGGTCGTCGCCCACCAACTGCACGCGGTCGCCGAGTTCCCGCGTCAGCGCGATCCAGCCATCCCAGTCGTCCTCGTCCATGCCGTCCTCGATGGAGGCGATGGGGTGGCGGTCCACCAGGGCCGCGAGCCACGCGCGGAAGCCGGCGGCGTCCAGGCTCTTGCCCTCGCCGGCGAGCACGTAACGGCCGTCCTCGCAGAACTCCGACGCGGCGCAGTCGAGCGCCAGGACCACGTCCCGGCCCAGGCGGTATCCCGCGAGGTCCACGGCCCGGGCGACCCGTTCGAGCGCCGCGCCGTTCGAGGGCAGGTCCGGAGCGAAACCGCCCTCGTCGCCGACCGCCGTCGAAAGCCCTTCGTCCTGCAGGATGCCCTGCAGCGCGTGGAACACCTCGACGCCGCAACGCACCGCTTCGCGAAAGGTCGGCGCGCCCACCGGCTGCACCATGAACTCCTGGATGTCGACGTTGTTGTTGGCGTGCGCGCCCCCGTTCAAGATGTTCATCATCGGCACGGGGAGGCGCATCCCGTCTTCGGCGTCGCCGGCGTCGGCGGCGGCGTCCGCGACGTATAGGCCCCGGATGTGACGGAACAGCGGCACGCCCCGGCCGGCCGCGGCGGCATGGGCCGCCGCCAGCGATACGGCAAGGATCGCGTTCGCCCCGAGGCGCGACTTGTTCGGCGAGCCGTCGAGGTAGATCATCGCGCCGTCGACGGCCTCCTGATCGGCCGCGTCGACGCCCGCGAGCGCCGGGGCGATATCCCCCAGAATGCCCGCCACGGCGGTCGACACGCCCTTGCCGCCGTACCGCGACGGATCGCCGTCGCGCAGCTCAAGGGCTTCCCGGGAACCCGTCGAGGCGCCGGAAGGCGCCAGCGCGCTGCCGCGGGCGCCACCGCGCAACAGGACCTCGGCCTGCACCGTCGGATTGCCGCGAGAGTCCAGCGCCTCGCGGGCCAGCACGGTCTCGATGAGGGTCATGGTCGGTCCTCGAGCCAGGTCCGCGCCTTGACGACCCCGTCGATCGCCACGAGGCCCTCCAGCAGTTCCGCCATGTGGTCGAGCGGCCAGGAGTTCGGGCCGTCCGACAGCGCCTCGTCGGGGCGCGGATGCGTCTCCATGAAGAGTCCGGCGACCCCCGCTCCGACGGCGGCACGGGCGAGCACCGGCACCATTTCCCGTTGTCCGCCCGACGTCTCTCCCCGCCCGCCCGGCATCTGCACCGAGTGCGTGGCGTCGTAGACCACCGGGCAGCCCGTCTCGCGCATGATGGCGAGGGAGCGCATGTCGGAGACCAGGTTGTTGTAGCCGAAGCTCGCGCCCCGCTCGCACACCATGATGTCGTGGTTGCCGGTGGCGCGGGCCTTGTTGACGACATGGCGCATGTCGCCTGGCGCCAGGAACTGGCCCTTCTTGATGTTCACGGGCTTGCGCTGCGCGCAGACGTTCGTGATGAAGTTGGTCTGGCGGCACAGGAAAGCCGGGGTCTGCAGTACCGACACCACGTCCGCCACCTCGTCGAGGGGCGTGTCCTCGTGGACGTCCGTGAGCACCGGCACGCCGACCTCGTCGCGCACGCGTTCCAGGATGCGCAGCCCTTCCTCGATCCCGGGACCGCGGTAGCTCGTGTGCGACGAGCGGTTCGCCTTGTCGAACGAACTCTTGTAGACGAAGGGCACGCCAACCGACGTCGCGATCTCCCTCAGGCGGCCCGACGTTTCCATCGCCAGCGCCTCGCTCTCGATCACGCACGGCCCCGCGATCAGGAACAGCGGCGCCCGGTTGCCGACGTCGAAGTGTGCGAGCTTCACGAGAGGAAGGCCATGCTCATTGGGCCAAGACGCCGCGCCGGGCGCTAGGAGGCGGCCCGCACGGCCTCGCGTTCGGAACAGGCGTCCGCGTGCCGGTTGGCCGCGGCGATGAACCCCGTGAACACCGGGTGTCCGTCGCGGGGCGACGACGTGAACTCGGGATGGAACTGGCACGCGAAGAACCAGTCGTTGTCGGGCAGCTCGACGATCTCGACGAGCCGGTCGGCGCTGCTGCGGCCCGCAACCCGCAGGCCGAGTTGCTCGAGGCGGGCCACGTACGCGTCGTTGACCTCGTAGCGGTGGCGGTGGCGCTCGCTGATCACGGGCTCGCCGTACAGTTGCCGCGCGAGGGAGTCCAGGCCGAGCTCGCACGCCTGCTCGCCGAGGCGCATGGTGCCGCCCAGGTCCTCCTCGCCGTTGCGGCGTTCCGTCGTTCCCGAGCGGTCCTTCCACTCCGAGACCAGGCCGATCACCGGGTGCGGCGTGTCGGCGTCGATCTCGGTGGAGTGCGCGCCGCCGAGGTCGGCGACGTTGCGGGCAAAGTCGATGACCGCCGCGTGCAGGCCGTAGCAGATGCCGAGATACGGCACGTCGCGCTCCCGCGCGTAGCGCGCGGCCTGGATCTTGCCCTCGAACCCGCGTTCGCCGAAGCCGCCCGGGACCAGGATGGCGTGCACGTCGTCCAGGATGCGCGGTCCTTCCTGCTCGATGACCTCCGCGTCCACGTAGCGGATGTCGACCTGCGTGCGGTTCTGGATCCCCGCGTGCGTCACCGCCTCGGCGAGCGACTTATAGGCGTCGATCACCTCGAGGTACTTGCCGACGATGGCGATCGTCGTCGTGCGCTCGGGGTGCACGAAGTCCTCGACGACGCGGCGCCACTCGGAGAGGTCCGCGGGCGCGCAGTCGAGCCGGAGCTTCTCCGCCACGATCTGGTCGAGGTGCTCGGCGTGGAGCTTGAGCGGCCCTTCGTAGATGGCGTCGAGGTCCTCGAAGGAGATGACGGCCCGCTCCTCGACGTTGGTGAACAGCGCGATCTTCTGCCGCGCCGACTTCGGGATCGAGCGCTCGGACCGGCACACCAGGATGTCCGGCTGCAGTCCGATGGAGCGCAGTTCCTTGACGGAATGCTGCGTCGGCTTCGTCTTGATCTCGCCCGCCGCGGTCAGGTAGGGCACCAGCGTCAGGTGAATGAACAGGGTGCGCGAGGCGCCGATCTCGAGGCGGAGCTGCCGGGTGGCTTCGAGGAAGGGCAGCGACTCGATGTCGCCCACGGTGCCGCCGACTTCCACCAGCACCACGTCGAAGCCCTCGCCGACCGCGCGAATACGCTCCTTGATCTCGTCGGTGACGTGGGGGATGACCTGCACCGTGCCACCGAGGTAGTCCCCGCGCCGCTCCTTCCGGATGACCTCGGCGTACACGCTGCCGGTGGTGAAGTTGTTCCGCCGGCACATCCGGGCACGGATGAAACGCTCGTAGTGGCCCAGGTCGAGGTCGGTCTCCGCGCCGTCCGCCGTGACGAACACCTCGCCGTGCTGGAACGGGCTCATGGTGCCTGGATCCACGTTGATGTAGGGATCCATCTTGAGAATGTTGACCTTGAGGTGGCGGGCTTCGAGGATCGCCGCGAGGGACGCGGTGAGGATGCCCTTGCCGAGCGAGGAGGCGACCCCGCCGGTGACGAAAATGTAGTGTGTCAACCTGCCACCTTGGGCCCCATCTTGGCCGCTCACCCTGACGGTTCGGCACTCCCCGGCCTGTCGGCCGCGCGTGCTGCAAGATGGAATTGCACCTTAGCAAAACGCTCTTCGAAGCTCAAACAAAAGGGGCCGCCGAAAGGGGCCCCGGAAGGGCCGCCGAAAGGCGCGCCGAAGGACCGCTGCGGACGTGGTGGCGTCAGCCGTGTTCCAGCATCGCGTCGACGTCCCGGCGGAAAGCCGCGACCCGGTCCGCGTCGATGTCGCCGCACTGCCACCGGCCGGCGCGCACGACCGAGTACGGCGCCTCGACGGTCGCGGCGGTGCCGAGGTTCGGCCTGGTGAACTCCCACAGGTCGAAGGCCGCCCACCTACCCGTCATGCAGTGATAGCGGAACACGCGCTCGATCTCGTCGCGCTGCAGCGAGCGGATGACGGTCTTCCGCCAACGGTACCCGCCGTAGCGGTCGGGACCGTCCCGCGGCGGCTCGAGGGACACGGGCCTCCCGGACAGGAGATCGACCCTGCTGCCGTCCCGACGCAGGGCCGGCATGACGTGCCAGAAGTCGTTGGCGTACGGATGCGGGGCGAACATCGTCCAGAGCTGTTTCAGGTTGAGGGCCGCCGCCAGCGGCTCGACGGCCGGCCGCAGGTCGTACCGCTGGTGGAGGGGCGGGTAGGTCACCGCGTTCCAGGCCAGCACGACCAGGATCGCCGCCGAGGCCATGAACCGCCCCGCCCCGCCGTGCCACCCCCGGGCGTTGCCGCGACCGAGGGTCATCGCGCCGGCGGAGCCCAGCGCGCCGCGGCGCCGGCCGATCCAGCCGTACAACCGCTCCCCGGCGGCGGGACCCGGCAGGAGACGACCGATCCAGGGTCGTGGCGAGCGCGCGACCACGAAAAGCACCGCCTCCCAGCCGCGCCGGTAATCCATCGCCGGGGCGACTGCGTCGGCCGGCGCGTCTCCCCGCTGCCCGGAGCCCTCGACGACGGACCAGGCGAAGCTCTCCTCGAGGATGCCCGCGGCCACCGCATCGGACTGCGCCTCGCGCAGGCTCGCGCCGCGGATTCCCGACCAGGCGAGGATGAGGCGGCAGGCGAACGCGCAGAAGCGGCAGTCGCGGTCGAAGAACAGGACCAGCCCGGCGCCCCGGGCGCTCGCCCGCGCACGCAGCCGGTCCGCCGCCGCGTCCACCACGCGGTGCGGCACGAGGGGGACGAGAGAGACCACGGAGATCAGCGGGAAGAGGCCCACTTCGAGGCTCGCCCAGATGCCGACCTCGAGCCCCACGAGCAGGACCAGTCCCGCGACCCGGCACCACAGGACCGGCAGCAGCAGGAGCAGCGGGGCCAGGCACTCCAGCCAGAACACGAACAGCGTCATCGGCTGCACGAGCCAGTCCCAGTGCCGCCACAGGCGGGCGAACTCCGACGTGAACCCCTCCAGGTGCAGCGCCATCGAGATCGCCGTGCCGTCGCTCCACCACTCCTCCCCGGTCTTCAGGATGCCGCTCATGAACCACACCAGGAGGACCTGCACGGCGAAGGCGAACGTGGCGGCCGACCGGTAGCGCGTCCCGGCGGACTCGGCGAACCACAGGCGCGTCATCGAGAAGCGCTGCCCCAGGGGCAGGAAAGCGGCGAAGAACGTCATCACGATGAGCACCTTGTCGCCGCCCTGCAGCAACAGGGGGTTCCGCGCCGCGACCGAGGCCAGCAACACGAACAGGGTGAAGGCGGCAAGGCGCGAACGGATGCCGAGGAGCAGCGCGATGCTGGCGACGAACCGCAGGGCCTCCAGCACGTAGGGCAGCCACGGCCCGTCGGAGAGCCAGTAGACGGACCAGAGCCAGGCGTTGTCCCAGGCCCGCGAGTCCGCCAGCGACACCAGCCCGCCCGCCGAATGGAACGCGTCCCAGTCGCCCATGCGGATGGCCTGGTCGAACAGGATCGTGAGCGCAAGGAGGATCCGGAAGAGACCGACGGCGCGCAGGTCGAACGTGAACGGCGAGCGTTCGAGCGGATAGAAGGACGCGGAACCGGGAGCCGATTTCGTCATGGCGTACGGGTCAGGGAACGGGCCAGGCGCCCCTCAACGCGGCTCCCAGTCGGGCCACCAGCCGTCCGGCACCGCCCGATCCTCGGCCACGGCGAGCCCCGGCACCGCGACGATGCCGGACGCGCCTTGGAGCAGCGGCCAGCGCGAGCGCTGCCACGGCGCAATCCCGGCTTCCCGGAACAGCGCCTTGAGCGTCTTGGTCACTCCCCTGCCCGCCGGCCGGATGCGTTCTCCCCCACGCCGGTACGCCACGGCGCACGGAGTCCCCCCGGCAAGGCCGCACGTCGCGCGTCGCCACACGATGCGTCCGTGCGGCAGCGTGACCGTCTCGCCCGCGCGTCCGCACACCGACCCACCGCCCGGGGACGGGGTCGCCTCGCGCTCGACCAGGTGCAGGCGCCCGCCGTGACGCCGCACGGTGCGGCCGTCGGGCAACTTCACGACCGGCGTCGCTCCCGGACGCGCGGCGGCCTGCCGCAACACTTCGTCCACGCACCGCTCCGACACGGCGGCTCCCAGCCAGCGGCGGAGCGTCGCGCGGTCGAGTCCCGCCACGAGAACGGGTCCCCCGGCAGGCGCGACCGCCCAGGCGCCGGCCGAAGCCGCCAGGGCCCGGGCCGCGCCCGGGTAGCGGGCCTCGAGGCGCGGCAGGATCTCGTGGCGGATGAAGTTGCGGTCGTAGGCCGTGTCGGCGTTCATCAGGTCCTCCACCCACTCGAGCCCGTGCTCCCGCGCGTACGCGCAGAGCGTCTCCTTGCGCAGTTCGAGCAGCGGCCGGAGCATGCTTCCGCTCCCCAGGGGCCGTTCGCGGGGCATGCCGACCGGCGCGCGTCCCGTCGCCAGTTGCCAGAGGACCGTCTCCGCCTGGTCGTCGGCGTGATGCGCGAGCAGCAGCAACTCGCCCTGCCCCAGCGTCCGCGCCCAGGCCCGGTACCGGGCACCTCGCGCTCTGGCCTCGACGTTGCCCGGCGGTACGGGCGCCGCGATCACCTCCAAGGGGACGCCGAGCCCCGCGGCCACGGTACGGCAGTGCCGCTCCCAGCGGACCGCGTCCGGCTGCAGCCCGTGATTGACGTGCAGGGCGCGCACGCCGGCCGGCGCCGCGCGCGCCGCCACCGCGTGCAGCAGCACGGTCGAGTCGACCCCGCCGCTCCAGGCGACCGCGACGGCCGCCGCCGGCGGGACGGCCGCGACGGCCTCGCGGACCTCGAACGACGGTCCTGTCCCCTCCCGCCTCACACCGGCGTGAAGTCCGGGTAGGCTTCGATACCCGTTTCCGAGACGTCCAGGCCCACCTCCTCGTCCTCCTGCGAGACACGGATGCCCATGATCGCATTGAGCGCGCCCCAGACCGCCAGGCTCGCCAGGAACACCCAGCCGAAGATGCCGACCACCCCGAGCAACTGACTGGCCAGGGTCGCGTCCTCCTTGCTGAACACGACCGCGATGATGCCCCAGATGCCGCACACGCCGTGCACGCTGATCGCGCCGACGGGGTCGTCGATCTGCAGCAGGTCCAGGGCGACGATGGAAACGACCACGATCAGCCCACCGATCATGCCGACCATCATCGCCCACTCTGCGGACGGCGCGAGCGGCTCGGCCGTGATCGACACGAGCCCGGCGAGCGCCCCGTTCAGCGCCATGGTCAGGTCCGCCTTGCCGAACCACAGGCGCGCGAGCACCAGCGCCGCCACCAGCCCGCCGCTCGCGGCCAGGTTCGTGTTGACGAACACCCGCGCGACGGCGTTCGCCTCGTCGATGTCGGAGAGCCTGAGCTCCGATCCCCCGTTGAACCCGAACCAGCCGAACCACAGCACGAACATGCCGAGCGTCGCGAGCGGCATGTTGCAGCCCGGAATCGCGTTGATACGGCCGTCGGCCTCGTACTTGCCCGCCCGCGGGCCGACGATCAGGACCCCGGCCAGGGCCGCCGCCCCGCCGCACAGGTGCACGATGCCCGCACCGGCGAAGTCCGAGTAGCCCGCCTCGGACAACCAACCCCCGCCCCAACTCCACATCCCCTGGATGGGGTAGATCAGGCCGGTCATGACGACGGCGAAGGCGAGGAACGCCCACAGCCGCATGCGTTCTGCGACCGCGCCGGAGACGATGGACATGGCCGTCGCGACGAAGACGACCTGGAAGAAGTAGTCCGACCGGTTGGAGTAGTAGATCTCGCCCCCGCTCGCGAGCACTTCCTCCGCCGTGTGCTCCGGCTGCAGGAGGAAGCCCAGGCTCGGCAGCACGCTGCCCGGTTCCGTGTCGAGGTACATCAACTGGTAGCCCAGCAACATGTACATGATGCAGGCGATCGCATAGAGCGAGACGTTCTTGGTCAGGATCTCCGCGGTGTTCTTGGCGCGCACCATGCCCGACTCGAGCATGGAAAAGCCGCACGCCATGAACATCACGAGGACGCCCATCACCAGGAAATAGAAGGTATCGATGGCGTAGTTGGTCTGAATCAGGTCCTGCACGTGCCCCTCCCTCGAGCCGCCGGCGCCGTTCTTGCGACGCCGGACCGGTTGAGCCGGTTCTCATGCGAACGACTCCGCGGTCCACGCGACGAAGACCCCTCCGCCCGCGCATCGACCCTGTTCGCGGCCTCTCACGGTGGCCGCCGGCACTCGGAACCCCGGACCGAACGGCCCGAAGGTGGGGATCAGGGAGACGCAACGACTGCCTGGGGGTTCGCCTCCGGAGCCTCCCCTCACAGCTCCGAATGGCAGCAATGCCACCGCCTATTGTTACCGAACGCGCTCCGAAGTTCCCGACTCACGTGGGACTGTTGCCCGGACGCCCTCGGACTATCGGGATCGTCGGCGTTTCCGCACAGTCGTCCGCTCCGGTCCGGCATCCGCCTGCGGCTCCTCCAGGCGCTTGAGACGCGCCCGCGCCGCATGCACGTAGGGACTGTCCGGGAACGCTTCGACGAACGCGGCGAGCAGATCCCGATCGTCGGTGTCGCGGATCTCGAGCCACATCGCGACGGCGGGGTCCGGAGAGGTCGCGGGCTCGTCCGTTGCCTCCTGCCCCGACGCGGACAGCGCCAGCAGACCGACGAGGGCTACCCGGACCAAGCTCCCGATGGCGCGTCGCCCCCGCATGCGGGGCTGCCGCTCGCACCACGCGCGACGCGCGTGCCTGCCTCTCGTCATCGCCGTCTCCCCATGGGCCATGACTCGCCAGGCGCCCACGCACTACCGCCGCGGGAGTCGGCGCGCAGCTTAAACCGGGCGGAGGGCCCGCGGAAGCCCACCGGGGTTACTGACTGGGATAGACGACGCGGACGCTCTCCGGCCCGAAGGCGCTCCGCAGTCCCTGCAGCAGGTCGTCGCTGGGCGTCACGCGCCACCGTTCCCCAAGACGCACCCGCCCGCTCGCGCCCCCGCAGCGGTATGCCACGGCGACCGGACAGCCCGCGCCGTTCGCCGCCCCGTCACGGTGCGACTCGAGCACGGTCTGCAGGCGGCCCCCGAAATCGCCACCGACGCCGTCGTCCGCCAGGGTGATCTCGAGCCGGGTCGCGAACCGCGCGCGCGCCTCCACGATCGTGTAGACGGCATCGGCGCGCAGCCGCTTGCCCCGGAAGTCGTCGTCCTGCACGACCCCCTCGACGACCAGCAGCGCGTCCTTGTGCAGCTTCGCCCGGTTCGCGAGGAAGGTCTCGCCGAAGACGCTGGCCTCGATGCGGGCGCTCCGGTCGTCCAGCTCCGCGAAGGCCATGCCGCCGCCGTTCGCGCCCGCACGCGTGCGCTGCGAGACGACCAGCCCCGCCACGAGCTGCCGCCCGCGGCCGATCTCGAGATCGGCGATCCGCTGCGGGGAGAACTCCCGCAGTTCGGCGATGTAGTCGTCGATGGGGTGGCCCGTGAGGTACAGGCCGAGCGTCTCCTTCTCCGCGGCGAGACGGTCCCGCCGGCTCCAGGGCTGCGCCTCCGCACCGCCCCGCCGCCCGGTCTGGGTCTTCACTCCGCCGAACATGTCGTGCACGCCGAGTTCCGCGTCCCGTGCCGCCTGCTCCGCACCCTGCAGGGCCGCTGGCGCCTCGGCGGTCAGGCGCGCCCGCACCGCGTCCCGGGCCTCGCCGGACTCCGCGAAACAGTCCATCGCCCCGGCGCGGATGAGGGCTTCGACGACCCGCTTGCCGGCGCGTCGCCCATCGATCCGGGCGCAGAAGTCCCGCAGGTCCTGGAAGGGTCCGCCCGTTGCGCGTTCCGCCACCAGGGCTTCCACGGGCCCTTCGCCCACCTCGCGGATGGCGCCGAGGCCGTAGAGGATGCCGTCCGGATCGTCGCCGCGGTTGCCGGCATCGCCGTTGGCGCCGCGCGCGGGCGCGGTGACGGCGGCGGAGAACCGGTACGTGCTGCGGTTCACGTCCGGCGGGAGCAGGGTCAGCCCCATGCTGCGCACTTCGTCCACGAGCGTCACGACCTTCTCGACGTTGCCCATGTCGGCCGACAGCACGGCGGCCATGAACTCGGCCGGATAGTGCGTCTTGAGCCACGCCGTCTGGAAGCTCACGATCCCGTACGTGGTGGCGTGTCCCTTGACGAACGCGTACCCGGCGAACTTCTCCATCTGGTCGAAGATGCCGCTCGCGAGTTCCGGGTCGACGCCGCGCTCCTGCGCCCCGTCCATGAACTCGGACCGCACGCGGGCCATCTCGTCGGGCTTCTTCTTGCCCATCGCGCGCCGCAGCAGGTCCGCCTGGCCGAGGGTGAATCCCGCCAGCGACTGCGCCGCGCTCATCACCTGCTCCTGGTAGAGCATGACGCCGTACGTCCCCTTCAGCGCGGGTTCGAGGAGCGGATGCGGGTACTCCACCCGCGCCCGGCCATGCTTGCGCCGGATGTAGTCGTCCATGGCCCCGGACTGCATCGGACCCGGGCGGTACAACGCGACGAGCGCGATGATGTCGTTGATGTTGTCGGGCTGGAGGTTCCTGATGAGTTCCTTCATGCCCGAACTCTCGAGCTGGAACACCGCCGTGGTCGCGGCGCTCCGCAGCAGTTCGAACGTCGGCTCGTCGTCGAACGCGATCGCGTCGATGTCGACCGGCGCCGCGCCGGCCCCCGCGCGCCGCTCGTTCACGGCCCGCACGGCCCAGTCGATGATCGTGAGGGTCTTGAGGCCGAGGAAGTCGAACTTGACGAGCCCGACGCGCTCGACGTCGTCCTTGTCGAACTGCGACACGGCGCCGCCGCTCGAGTCGTCGGCGTACAGGGGCACGAACTCGGTCAGCGCGGACGGCGCGATGACCACGCCCCCGGCGTGGCGACCGACGTTGCGCACGATCCCCTCGAGCCGGTACGCCATGTCGACGATCTCCGCGGCGTCCTCGTTCTCGTCGATGAACTGCGCGAGGTCGGGCTCGCGGGCGACGGCCGTGGCGAGGGTCATGCCCACCTCGAACGGGATCATCTTGGCGATCCGGTCGCCGAGGCCGTACGGCTTGGCCTGCACGCGGGTCACGTCGCGCACCACGGCGCGGGCGGCCATCGTTCCGAACGTCACGATCTGGCTCACGGCCTCGCGGCCGTACCGCTCCGCCACGTGGTTGATGACGGAGTCGCGGCCCTCCATGCAGAAGTCGATGTCGAAGTCCGGCATCGACACCCGTTCGGGGTTCAGAAAGCGCTCGAAAATGAGATCGTAAGCAATTGGGTCTACGTTGGTTATGCCCAACGCCCACGCGACGAGGGAACCCGACCCGGACCCGCGCCCCGGACCCACGGGCACGCCGTGTTCCCGCGCCCAGGTCACGAACTCGGCAACGATCAGGTAGTACCCCGAGAAGCCCATCTGGCGGATGACCCCGAGCTCGTAGGCGAGGCGTTCGTCGTACGCGGCGGCGTCACCGGCGGACCCGTTCAGCTTGGCTTCGAGTCCCGCGGCGGCGGACCGGTCGAGGTGCTCCTCCAGCGACACCCCGTCGGGGACGGGGAAGTCCGGCAAGTGATACGTGCCGAGCTCGAGGTCGAAGTTGCAGCGCGTGGCGATCTCGACGGAGTTCTCGAGCGCCTCCGGCAGGTCCGCGAACAGTTCCGTCATGGCGGCGGCGGGCCGCAGGTACTGCTGCTCGCTGTAGCGGCGCGGCCGCCGCGGGTCCTCCAGCGTGCGTCCTTCCTGGATGCAGACGCGGGTCTCGTGCGCCTCGAAGTCGTCGGCATCCAGGAAACACACGTCGTTGGTGGCGACCACCGGGAATCCGCCGCGCGTGGCGAGTTCCACGGCCGCGGCGAGGTAGCGGTCCTCTTCCGGCCGTCCCGTGCGGCGCACCTCCAGGTAGAAGCGGTCCCCGAAGGCGCTTCTCCACTCCTCCGCCAGGCACGCGGCGCGCTCGGCGCCGCCGGCGAGGAGCGCGCGCCCCACGTCGCCCTCGCCGGCGCCGGACAGCGCGATCAGCCCGCGCGCGGCCTCGAGGATCCACTCCCGTTCCGCCACGCCCGCCCGGCCGCCGCCGGCGTGCACGCGGCTGATCAGCCTGAGCAGCCCGGCATAGCCGTCGGCCGACGTGGCCAGGAGCAGGCAGCGGTCGACGGCGTCGTCGGGACTCCGATAGCGCATGTCCGCGCCCACGAGGGGCTTCACCCCCGCGGACTGGCACGCTTCGTAGAACTTCACCAGCCCGAACAGGTTGGCGCGGTCGGTCACGGCCACCGCCGGCATCCCGAGTTCCGCGGAGCGGCGCACGAGGTCGGGGACACGGATCAGCCCGTCGCTGATCGAATACTCGGTGTGCACGGAGAGGTGTACGAACTCCGTCATGGCCCTGACTCCGTCATGGCCCTGACTCCGGCGCCGCGGGGCGATGCCACCCCAGTTCGAGCTGATCCTCCTCGAGCGCCGGCAGGCAGGAGCGGACCGGCGCGAAGCTCCTGCGGTGGACGGGCGTCGGGCCCCACCGGTCGAGGGCGTCCAGGTGCGCCGCGGTCGCGTAGCCCTTGTGCCGCTCGAAGCCGTAGTTGCCGTAGCGCTCCGCCAGCGCGCACATCTCCGCGTCCCGCTCGACCTTGGCGAGGATCGACGCCGCGCCGATGGCAGCCAGCCGCGCGTCCCCACCCACGACGGTGACCGTCGCGCACGGCAGCGCCGGCGCCAGGTTCCCGTCCACGTAGGCGACGTCCGGGCGGATCGCGAGCCCCACGACCGCCCGGTGCATGGCGAGCAGCGTGGCGCCGAGCACGTTGAGCCGGTCGACCTCCTCGACCTCGGCGCGCCCGAGGGCCCAGGCGCGCGCCCCGCACCTGATCTCCTCCGCCAGTTCCTCCCGGCGTTTCGCGGAAAGCACCTTGGAGTCCGCGATGCCTTCGATCGGACGGGCGCGATCCAGGACCACGGCCGCCGCGACCACCGGTCCGGCCAGCGGTCCCCGGCCGACCTCGTCGACCCCGGCCGCCACCGCACCGCTCCCGATCCGCTCCGAGGCTTCGAGCAGGGAGACGGGGTTCAGCATCGTTTCACCAGGGAGAGGACCGTGCGCGCGGCGTTCTCGGAGGCCCCGAGCCGCAGGTTGGCATGCTGCCGCTCGAACTCCCCGAAGTACTCCGGGTCCCGCCGCGCCCGCGTGATCTCGCCCAGCAGCGCGTCGGCCAGCACGTCGGGCCGGGCGTCGTCCTGCAGCAGTTCCGGAACGAGGGGACGGCCGCTCAGGATGTTCGGCAACGCGACGAACTCCGAGCGCTTGAGCGCCTTGACGATGCGGTACGTCACCGCCCCGAGCCGGTAGGTCACGGCCATCGGACGACGCAGCAACATCGCCTCCAGCGTCCCGGTCCCCGACTTCACCAGCACGCCGTCCGCAGCCGCGAGCACGGTCCTCGCGTTGCCGTCCGCGAGATGCACGTCCAGTCCGTCGAACGCCCGGCAGCGGGCCTCCATGGCATCCCGTATCCGCCGGTTCGCGCACGGAACGACGAAAGCGCATGGCCGCAGCGACTCGGCCAGGCGGACCGCCGTGCCCAGGAACGTGTCCGCCATCAGGTCGATCTCCGACATGCGGCTGCCGGGGAGCAGCGCGATGACGGTGACGTCGTCCGGCAGCCCGAGCTCGGCGCGGGCCGCCCGGCGCCCTCCCGCCCCGCCGTCCCCCGGGGCGATCTCGTCCGCGAACGGATGGCCCACGAACACCGCCCGTACGCCGCGATCCTCGTAGAGCGCGGGCTCGAACGGAAAGAGCGCCATGACGACATCGGTGGACCGTCCGATCTTCTTCACGCGCCCGCGCCGCCATGCGTAGACCGAGGGACTGACGTAGTGCGCGGTCGGGATTCCGCGCCGTTTGACGCGGCGCTCGAGCAGCAGGTTGAAGACATTGAAGTCGACGCCGACGACGACGTCCATCGGCGTCCGGGTGAAGTGACCGACCAGGTCGGTCAGGGTGCGAAACAGGTCCGGCAGGCGCTTCAGGGGGTCGACGAAGCCGTTGACGTTGAAGCACGACATGTCGGCGCGGGGCAGCAGGCCCTCGGCCAGCATTCGTTCGCCTCCCACGCCGGTGAATTCGACATCCGGCACCTGCTGCCGCGTAGCGCGCATCAGGCCGCTGCCAAGCGCATCTCCCGATGACTCGCCGGCAACGATGCCGATGCGCAGCGGCACGGAACGCTACTGTCGATTCGGCTTCATGGACGCCACGGGATCATAGCCCCCGGCGCGCGAAACGCAAGGCAAGTCCGCGGGCAAACCGGTTAAGATGTTGGCCGTTCCAAGCGAGCGTCCAAGCATACCGGCGCTTTTCCGCAGTCGCGCCGAAGGCCTGTTTTCGTGCCCATGGGGAGCCGGGTTGACAGACCGTTCAGACAGACGCGGACTGGCGGCCGGGTATCGGCTCGAGCAATACGAGATTCGCGACCTCCAGGCGGCGGATCGCGTGGGCCTGCGCTATACGGCGTTCGACCACGCGTCCGGTGAGCCGGTCGGCCTGCGCGAGTACCTCCCGGCGGGCGTCGCGGCCCGTCGCGAAGGCGCCGATGTCGTAGCGGAACTGGGGACGGAGTTCGATCTGGGGCTGGCCGGCTTCGTGGCGGGTGCCGTCCGGCTCGCCGGGATCGACCACCCGAACGTCGCCCGGGCGCGGGGCCAGGTGCGCGCCAACGGCACCGCCTACCTGGTGACGGACACGCTCCCGGAAACGACCCTCGCACGCCGCCTCGACCCCGACCGGGCGCTCTCCCCGGTCGCGCTCGCATCGATCCTGCACGGGCTGCTCGACGGTCTCGAGGCCGTACATCGGGCCGGCCTCCTGCACGGACAGCTCAGTCCGGAGACGATCGCCCTCGACGCGGACAATCCCCTGCTCATCGATTTCGGTGTTGCGCCGCAGGGCGGAGGCACGGCGCGCCGCGCTTTCCGACCGGCTTCGAAGTTCCACACGGACCCGCCCAACGGAGACTTCGCGGCGCTGGAGCAGTACGCGGACCGGGGCCAGGAAGGTCCCTGGACAGACCTCTACGCGCTGGCCGCGGTGATGTATCGGTGCGTCACCGGCCGGGTGCCGCCGAACGCGCTGCATCGCGCATTGCAGGAGGAAGCGCTGTCCCTCCGCGGCACCGTCGCGCGACGCTACGATCCCGCGGTGCTGGCCGGGATCGAGGCGGCGCTCGCGATTCGCGTCGCCGACCGTCCCCGCAACGTCGCCGCCTGGCGGGAAACGCTCACCCCGGCGGGCGACGAGCGCCCGGATACCCGCCCGCCGGGCACTGTCCCGAGCACCGCGCGGACCGCCGCGCGCGGATTTCGCCCGCCGGCGCCGGCCGCGCCCGCCACGCCGCGCGCTCCCGTGGTTGCCGGACGGCAGGCCGCCCGGGCCAGGGAAGAGGCGTCCACGGAGGGCGGAACGGCCAGGTGGGGCTTTCCGGCCGTCGTGCTCGTCGCCCTGATTTCCGTCCTGACGTGGGTGGATGCCGGAGTGCTGCGCGCGCCGGCGCCAGCCCCCGAGGCAAGCCAGCGTGACCCATCCGGTCGAGCGGAACCGGCCGGGCGACCGCGTCCGATGACGCCCGCGGCGCAGGACGGCACGCCGGAGCGTCTGCGGGAGCCTCCGCGCGCGCAAGCGCCCGACATGGGCCGCGCTCCTGCGCCGGGCTCCTCCCCGACCAAGACCCTCGTTCCGCCCCGGGCGGACCCGGAGACGACCGCCGAGAGCGGAGGCCAGGCCACGGATACCGCCCCGCAGGTCGAGGCCGCGCCCCTGACGTCCGGGACGGAAGACACCCCACCTTCGCAACCGGCCCCGGCGACACCTCCGTCCACGAAGCCGGAGGCACTCTCCGCCGCCGACCCGGGGACCGACGACGCGGCGGTTCCGCGGACCGATGTCTCGCCCCCGGACGTGATGGCGCCGGAACCTGTCCCTGTCGCCATCCCAGTCCCAGTTCCGGCCCACACCCTCACGCTCGAACTCGTGCCGGCCGATGCACGCGTGAGCTTCGCCGACGAGGTCCCCCCTTACCGTCCGGGCATGGAACTGCCGCCCGGTTCGTACCGCATCCTCGTGACCCGGACGGGCTTCCTGCCCGAACTTCGGACCGTGCGGGTCTCGGGCGCCACCCGCGCCAGGATCGTGCTGGAACCCGACTCCCGAGGCTCCCGATGATGCCCGCCGGCGGGCACAGGGCCGGTCTTGACCGTCCTGTCGGTGGGCTGCATCATCGGCGGTCCCCACGAATACGCTGGGAACCCCGAAATCTGAGCCTTAGTCGGGTAGCGCCCGGCCCCGACAGGAGGCCAGTGTGATGGTGGAGTTGCGGAGCGTCTGCGAGGACATACTCGAGGACGTGGAGGGCTCGCTGGGGTGCGCGGCGATCGATCTGGAGACGGGCAGCACGCTGGCGGCGGCGTGCCGCCCCGCGTCGGTGCTGGACGCGAGCGGCGTGGACGTGATCTCCGTCGCCGTTTCCGAGATGTTCCATGGCCGGCTGATCCGGCAGTTTCACCGCGCCTGGTCGGGCGGTGCGGCGGCGCCGGAGCGCTTCGTGCGGGAAGTGCAGATGGCCACGGCGAACAGCTACCAGTTCATGTCCGTGGTACCGGGCTGGGACGACTGCCTGCTGGTGCTGGTCACGGACCGCAGCGTGAGCCTGGGGCTCGGCTGGATGGCGGTGCACCAGGGTCTGGCGCGCATCGCGGAGCTGCCGCGCGCGGACGCGCCGGCCCGCATGCCGCCGGCGCGTCCGGCGCCGCGTGTCGAGGCGCCGCCGCGCAGACCGGTTCCCGAGGCGCGCCCGCGCCCGCCCGAGCAACAACCGCCCGAGCAGCAGCAACGTAGTGCGCCCGCCGCGGCCGCGACGCCGGCGCCGTCACCGCCGCCCGCACCCGAGCCG
The DNA here is from genome assembly GCA_022827245.1 of Pseudomonadales bacterium. Classification (GTDB taxonomy): domain Bacteria; phylum Pseudomonadota; class Gammaproteobacteria; order Pseudomonadales; family Azotimanducaceae; genus VXNE01. The sequence goes on from JAJDTI010000166.1 coordinate 53,475, forward strand.
GCCGTACCGCCGTCTCCCCCGCCGCCCGACCCCGTGACGGCAGCGCCTCCCGCCGCACGTCGCCAGACGGCGCGGCAACGCACCTACCGGGGCGTGCCGCTGGGCAAGTCCGAGACGGAGCGCTCCGAAGAGGACGCGGTGCCGATGGGGCCGCGCGGCAGGATGTTCCCGCGGCGCTGACGCGCCCGTCCAGAAGCAACAACGACAGGCAATGCGAACCCCATGAAGAAGAAGATGCTTGCGATCCTCCTCCCGTCGGTGCTGGCCGCGTGGCCAGCGTCCGGCGCCGCGCCGGCGGCGCTCGACAGCGGCAACACGGCGTGGATGCTGATGGCGGCGGTGCTGGGGCTGCTGATGACGGTGCCGGGCATCGCGATGTTCTACGGCGGCATGGTGCGGCGCAAGAACATGCTGTCGATTGCGGGGCAGTGCTTTGCGATCTGCTGCCTGGTGTCGGTGCTGTGGATCCTGGTGGGCTACAGCCTGGCGTTCTCGGGCGACAACGACTACGTCGGCAACCTGGACCTGCTGCTGCTGGCGAACCTGGATCTCGAGAGCCTG
>JAJDTI010000047.1 GCA_022827245.1 Pseudomonadales bacterium
GACCTCGAGCGCGTACGGCCCCTACCCCGGCTACCGCCCGCTGCCGGGGACGCTCGGCGAATACAACGGCAAGTTCATGGCCAACCAGGTCGTGCTGCGCGGCGGGTCCTGCGCGACGCCGCCCGGCCACGTGCGGGCCACGTATCGCAACTTCTTCCATGGTCCCGACCGCTGGCAGTTCAGCGGCATCCGGCTCGCACGCGATGCCGGGTAGCGTTCTGCCCGAGCGGGAGTTCCGCTTCCACGACCGGCAGCCGGACCTGCCGGACGCGATGGCGGAAGTGGTCACGGGCCTGTCCCGGTCCGCCAAGACCGTGCCGCCGAAGTACTTCTACGACGCGACCGGCTCGCGGCTGTTCGACGACATCACGCGGCTGCCCGAGTACTACCTCACGCGGACCGAGGTCGGCATCATGCGGGAGAACCGGGAGGACATGGCGCGCGCGGTGGGCGACCGGGCGTGCCTGGTCGAGTACGGCAGCGGCTCGAGCGAGAAAATCCGCATCCTGCTCGAGGCGTGCCGGCCCGCCGCCTATGTCCCCGTGGACATCTCGCGCGCGCACCTCCTGCAGTCCGCGCGCGCGATCTACGAGGACTACGACTGGCTGGCCGTCCACCCGACCTGCGCGGACTACAGCCGCCCCTTCGCCCTCCCGGACATCGCCTCGGCGCTGCCCTGCGTGGCCTTCTTCCCCGGGTCGAGCATCGGCAACTTCGACCCCGCGGACGTGCCGGGCTTCCTGGCCGCCGTGGGAGCGGTGGTCGGCCGCGGCGGCCGCCTCATCGTGGGCGTGGACGCGAAGAAGGACGCGGACGTGCTCCACGCGGCGTACAACGACGGCGCGGGCGTGACGGAGGCCTTCAATCTCAATCTCCTCAAGCACCTTAACGACCTGCTCGACGCGGACTTCGATCCCGCCCGCTTCGAGCACCAGGCGGAGTACAACCCCGCGCGGGGACGCATCGAGATGTACCTCGCGAGCACGGCGACCCAAAGCGTGCGGCTGAACGGCGCGGAGATCGCGTTCGACACCGGCGAGCGCATCCACACGGAGAGCTCCTACAAGTACGACCCGGACGAATTCCTCGAACTCGCGGGGGCGGCGGGGTTCGTGCAGCAGCGGATGTGGACGGACGAGCGCGGGTACTTCATGGTGCTGCTGCTGGAGTACGCCGGGTAACCAGAGACGGGACGCAAGCCCGTCCCCTGCGGCTCACACCCTGATAACCTGTCCGTATGGACGAGATCAGCGAACTGCAGACCTATCTCTACGACCTCAAGGGCTACCTGGTGGTCGAGGATGTCCTGACCCCGGAGGAGGTCGCGCGGCTCAAGGAAGCCGTCGACGGCACGGACCTGACGAACCTGCCCCCGAGTCACCGCTTCGGGAGCGCGGGCGGTTCGGCGCCGACGGGCCCCGGCTTCCTCGCCTGGGGCGAGCCGTTCGTGGCGCTGATGGACCACCCGCTCGTGATGAGCGTCATGCGCGCGCAGCTCGGCGACTGTTTCCGCCTCGACCGGATCTTCGGGATGCACATGCGCAAGGGGCTGCCGAACGGCCGGCTCCACTCGGATTACGGCGCGTCGCAACCCTTCTCGCGGGCGGAACGCGGGCGCTACTTCCTGCCGCCTGGTCACGAGGCGCTGCACGGCTTCGGCGTGGCGGCCTGGAACCTCACGGACACCGGCCCGGAGCACGGCGGCCTGCGCGTGATCCCGGGCAGTCACAACAGCCACTACAAGCTGCCGAAAGCCATCCGCCAGGACGAGTACGACGACGTGGTCGCGATCCCCGAAGCCCCGGCCGGCAGCGTCACCTTCTTCTCCGAGGCGCTCACCCACGGCACGGCGGCCTGGCATGCGGACCATCACCGCTACACGCTGCTCTACAAGTACTGCGCCTCGCAGCTCTCCTGGTCGCGCACGCGGGTGACGGCGCCGGAGGGCGCGGCGTTGACGGAGCGGCAGCGGTTGCTGCTCGAGGAGCCGGCGGGCGCCAAGTGGTTCTTCCCGTCGCTCTTTCCGGAGGAGGAGGCGGAGGACGCGCGGGCCGCGTCGAGCTGAAGCCGGGCAGCGGCGCTCAGAATTCCACGATCCGCCACTGCGGCACGAGCAGTTCCGCCTGGTCGATGTCGCCGAAGCCGTCGCTCGGGTTGACGGGGACGAGGTAGTACGGCGGGCCGAACTCGGGGACGATCTTGACCATGCGCAGGTGGCCGTTCTGGCGGTACTCGTAGACCGTCCGGTCCTCGCCCTCGATGAGCGTGACGTCGGGTCCGCGCTGGGCGGTTTCCTGGGCCGTGGCGGGTGCGGCGTACAGCGCCAGCGACAGGACGGCCGCGGTGAGGACGACGCTGCGCAGGGTATGGCCTCGTGTGATAGCGTGACCGGGCGGGAGGCAATGTAGCATGCAAGAGGACACTCCGTTACTGCTCGTCGACGGTTCGTCGTACCTGTTCCGCGCCTTCCACGCCCTGCCCGATCTCTCCACCGCCGACGGCTTCCCGACGGGCGCCCTGTTCGGCGTCATCAACATGCTGCGCAAGCTCGGCAAGGACTTCGAGGGCAGCCCGGTGGCGGTCGTGTTCGACGCGTCGGGGAAGTCCTTCCGGAACGACATCTACCCCGAGTACAAGGCCAACCGCCCGCCGATGCCGGACGACCTCCGGCGGCAGATCGAGCCGATCCACCAGGTCATCAAGGCGATGGGCATGCCGCTCCTGATCGTGCCGGACGTGGAGGCGGACGACGTGATCGGCACGCTCGCCGCCCAGGCCACGGCGAGTCGCCGGCACACCGTCGTCTCGACCTCGGACAAGGACATGGCGCAGCTCGTGAGCGACTACGTGACGCTGGTCAACACGATGAGCGAGACCACCCTCGACCGGGACGGCGTGGCCGAGAAGTACGGCGTCCCCCCGGAGCGGATCGTCGACTATCTCGCGCTCATGGGCGACAGCGTCGACAACATCCCCGGAGTCCCGAAGGTCGGCCCGAAGACGGCCGCGAAGTGGATCGACCGGTTCGGCAGCCTCGACGGCGTCATGGAGGGCGCCGAAGACGTCAAGGGGAAGGTGGGCGAGAACCTGCGCGCGACCCTGGACCAACTGCCGCTGTCGCGGGAACTCGCGACCATCCGGTGCGACGTCGACCTGCCCGTGGCCCTCGCGGACCTGGTCCCCAAGGCGCCCGACGAGGACGCCCTGGCGGAACTCTTCGCGCGTTTCGAGTTCCGGTCCTGGCTCGCGGAACTCGGCATCGAGACGGACGAACCGCCGCCGCCCGCGCGGGACTACGTCCGCGTGACCGATCCGGCGGAACTCGACGACTGGACGGCCCGGCTGCGGGAAGCGGGGCGCTTCGCGCTCGCGGTGCACACCGACCGGGGCCACTACATGGACGCGCGGATCGCGGGTCTCTCGGTCGCGGTCGAGCCGGGCGCGGCGGCGTACGTGCCGGTGGGACACGACCTCGCCGGCGCCGGGCAGTTGTCGCTCGCGGCCGCGCTGGAGGCACTCCGGCCTCTCCTGGAAGACGCCGCGCTCCCCAAGGTCGGCCACAACCTGAAAGCGGCCCGCAACGTCCTGGAACGGCACGGCGTGGCGCTGGCCGGCATCGCCAGCGACACGATGCTCGAGTCGTACGTCCTCGACAGCGTCGGCACGCGCCGGCACAGCCTCGAGGCGCTGGCGACGAAGCACCTCAGGTTCGAGACGACGCGCTACGAGGACATCGCCGGCAAGGGCGCCAAGCAGCTCGACTTTCCGGCGCTCGCGGTCGAGGCGGCCACGGACTACGCCGCCGAAGAGGCCGACATCGCCCTGCGGCTCCACGAGGCGCTGTGGCCGCGGCTCGAGGCGACGGGGCGGTTGCGCAGCGTCTACGAGGAGATCGAGTTGCCGCTGCTCGCGGTGCTGTCCCGCGTGGAGCAGGCGGGGGCGCTGGTCGATGCCGGGCTGCTCGCGGAACAGGGGCGGGAGCTTGGGGTGCGCGTGGAAGCGCTTGCCGAGCAGGCATACGAAGCGGCGGGACGAACCTTCAACCTGGGGTCGCCGAAGCAGCTCCAGGAGGTCCTTTACGACGAGATGGGACTGACGCCGCTTCGGAAGACCCAGACGGGACAGCGTTCGACGGCGGAAGCGGTGCTGCAGGAGTACGCGGACCGGGGGGAAGCACTGCCAGAGATCATCCTGAACCACCGCCAGGTCTCCAAGCTGAAGTCCACCTACACGGACACGCTCCCCCAGCAGATCAACCAGCGCACCGGCCGTATCCACACCACGTACGGCCAGGCCGTGGCCGCCACCGGGCGCCTCGCCTCGCAGGACCCCAACCTGCAGAACATTCCGATCCGCACCGACGAGGGCCGGCGCATCCGGCAGGCGTTCGTCGCCCCGCCCGGCCGCAAGCTCGTCGCGGCGGACTACTCCCAGATCGAATTGCGCATCATGGCCCACCTGTCGCGGGACGACGGGCTCGTCAATGCGTTCGAGAGCGGGCTGGACGTGCACCGCGCGACGGCGGGGGAGGTGTTCGGCGTCGGTGTGGACGAGGTCAGCGGCGACCAGCGCCGCAGCGCCAAGGCGATCAACTTCGGGCTCATCTACGGCATGTCCGCCTTCGGCCTCGGACGCCAGCTACGTGTCCCGCGCAACGTGGCGCAGGGGTATATCGACCGCTACTTCGCGCGCTACCCGGGCGTGCGCGAATACATGGAGAACACGCGGGCGCAGGCGCGCGAGGCGGGCTTCGTCGAGACGGTGTACGGGCGCCGCCTGTACCTGCCGGAGATCAACGCCCGTCAGCCGGCGCGCCGCCAGGCCGCGGAGCGCACGGCGATCAACGCGCCGATGCAGGGCACCGCCGCCGACATCATCAAGCGCGCGATGATCGACGTCGACGGCTGGCTCGCCGGCGCCGGCCTCGACGCGGCGATGATCATGCAGGTCCACGACGAACTGGTCTTCGAGGTGGCGGACGACGATGTCGCGGCGCTCGTGGAGGGGGTGACGGAGCGCATGACGCGCGCCACGGACCTGTCCGTCGGCATGGTCGTGGACGTGGGCGTCGGCGACAACTGGGACGAGGCGCACTGATGGCGGACGATGCTGCCCGTTTCGGACGGGACGTGGGCGACGATGGCGATCGCGCAGGGGCCGAACTGCAGGAATGGCAGGTCGCGGAGATCCGGAAGGCGCTCGCGGAGGCGGCTCGGCGCGAGTTCGCGGCCGAGGGAGCGGTCGATGCGCTGTTCCGGAAGTGGGAGCTACGTAGCGGTTAGCGCCCCGCCGCCCTAGCGCCCCGCCAGGAAGGCCCCTACCCGCGCTTCCGCCTCCTCCGCCCCGAGCCCCGATGCGGCGGAGAACGGGATGGCCTCGCCGATCCCGGCGTCGGCGAGCTGGCGCGCCACCGCGCGGTGCACGGCGATGCGGGCGCCCTGCTTCAGCTTGTCGGACTTGTTGAGGAGCGCGAGGAGGGGGGTCCCGGTCTGCGCGGCCCAGTCGAGCATCTGGACGTCGAATGGCTGCAGCGGGTGGCGGGCGTCCATGATGAGCACGACAGCGGCCAGCATCTCGCGGCGGGTGAGGTAGTCGTCGATGGCCTGGCTCCAGCGCGCGCGCTCCGCCTTGCCGGCCTTGGCGTAGCCGTAGCCGGGAAGGTCGACCAGGCGCCCGCCGCCCTCGACGTCGAAGAAGTTGATGAGTCGCGTGCGGCCGGGCGTCTTGCTGACGCGCGCGAGCCGGCGCGAGCCCGTGAGGCGGTTCAGCGTGCTCGACTTGCCCGCGTTGGAGCGGCCCGCGAAGGCGACCTCGGGCGCGTCGTCCGGCGGGCATTCGGCGAGGGTGGAGGCGCTCGTCAGGAAGCGTGCGGAAAGGGGCATGGCGGGTATAATCCGCTCGCCGCGTCGACCGTAGTGTAACCGTTGACCCCGTCTCCCCGCGGCTTGCGGAGGGGTGACGCGCGGCGTAAAGCGGCGCGAAGAGCGGCGCAAAGAACGGCGCAAACAGCGGCGTCTGGCGGCGTCTAGTTGAAAGGCTTCGAAATGCGATATCTCCAGTGGGCGGCCGCGGTCGTCCTGGCGGGCTCCGTTGCGGCCGCCGAGATCGAGACCATGGTGATCGCCTGCGCGGCGTGCCACGGCCAGGACGGCGTCTCCGGCATCGCGCCGGACTACCCGAGCATCGCCGGGCAGAACGAGCGCTATACGCTCACGCAGCTCCGGCTGCTGAAGTCCGGCGAACGGCCGGCGCCGCTCATGGCGGGCCAGCTCGACATGCTCTCCGACGACGATCTCGCGAAGCTCGCGGCCTACTACGCGGCGATGCCTGGACAGGTCGGCCGTTCGTCGCCTGACAACCTCGAGACCGGCGAGCAGATTTACCGCGGCGGGATCATGGACAAGGGCGTGGCGGCGTGTACCGCGTGCCATTCCCCCACCGGCGGCGGCAACGGGCCGGCCGGCTTCCCGAGCCTCTCCGGACAGCGTTACGACTACGTCGTCGCGCAACTCGTGGCGTACCGGGAGGGGCACCGCACGACGGACGAGGAGTTCGGCGGCATGATGCGGGACGTCGCCTCCCGGCTGACGGACACCGAGATCGCGGCGCTCGCCAACTACGTCCAGGGTCTGTACTGATCCGGCGCCGGCGCGATCCCGTGCGACACCTTCTGGCCCTCGCTTGCCTGATCCTCGGGACGGCCGCGCACGCCCAGGCGTTCGAGTCCGGCGTCCACTACACGGAGTTGCCCATTCCGGTCGAGACCATCGCGCCCGAGGGCGCCGTGGAGGTGGTTGAGGTGTTCTCCTACGCCTGCATCCACTGCTACAACTTCGAGCCGCTCGTGCGGGCCTGGGAGGAGCGGCAGCCGGAAGACGTCGCGTTCCGGCGTGTCCCGGCGGTCTTCAACCCGGTCTGGGAAATGCTGGGCCAGGCCTACTACACGGCCGAGGCGCTCGATGTCCTCGACACTGTGCACATGCCGATCTTCGAGGCCATCCACGTGCACCGCATGGACATTCGAGACGCGGAGCTGCTCGCCCGCATCTTCCGCCGCTACGCGGACACCCCGGACGAGGAGTTCGAGCGCGTCTTCCGCTCGTTCGGCGTCGTCAGCAGCGCGCGGCAGGCCCGGGCGCAGAGCCAGGCGTACCGCGTCACCGGCGTTCCGACCCT
>JAJDTI010000167.1 GCA_022827245.1 Pseudomonadales bacterium
GCGTAGACCTTGCCCTCCTCCTCGCCGAGGTAGCGGGTGGCCAGTTCGAGGATGTCCTCGTCCGTCCCTGGCCGGACGCTCTCGACCGGCCCCTCCGCCGTGACGTAGGCGTACGGCGGCTCTTCGTTCTGCGCGCAGAGCGACACCCGGGTGCCCGCCTCGAGCAGCCGGGCCTTGCGGGAGTCGCGGCCGATCATGACCCAGAGGTCCTCGCCAGGGGCGTAGCAGTACCAGATGGGCGCGGTCAGCGGGCCCCGTCCGTCCTGGGGGATCGACAGGACGCCGATGTGCAGTCCGCTCAGGAAGGCTTCCTTCTCCTGCTGGTTCAAGGCCGTCATGGAGGTCTCCTCTTGGGCTCAGGCCGCCAGTTCGGACGCGCGCGCCCGGGCGATGACGTCGCGTACGGGATCGAGGGACGTTGCAGTGTCCCCGGCCAGCTCGCGTTCCGCGAACTGCTGGATGGCGATCTCGTGGTCGAAGACGATCTGGACGGCATCGCGGTGCTCGTCCGGCGCCATCTCGAGGAGTTCCCGGAACCGCTCGATGGCGGGCTCGATGAGGGTCGCCATCTGCCGCAGGGCCTCGTCATAGGGCAACGCTCCGTACGCGGCGGCGGCCGCATCGAGGTCCGGGCGTTTCTCTTCGGAGGTAGAGGCGGAGGCGCCGGCGTCCTCGGCGACGAGAGGCGCCAGGGTGTCGCCGGTCGCCCGCTCGAGTTCCCCGAGCACTTCCCACTTGGCGCGGCGCTCGGCGTCGTCGGTCGCCGCGGCCAGCAGCTCGAAGAACTCCCTCCCCCATTGCTCGCCCTGCCACGCGGACAGGATGCCGTCCCGGTATTCCTTCGATGTAGTGGTCATGCCAGTGTCTCCCCTTGCGGACGAAGATGCTTCGCGCAAGCGTCACACGTTCGCGCCGCCATGGTCAAACGCCCACGCTTTTGCCGGCCTTCGTCCCACCCGACGCCGGGTGTATGACGCCCCCTCGCCAGCGTGGACGGCCCTATAATCTCGTCTTTCGCCGCGCGGATTCCCCCGATGGCGCTCGAAGTCATCGTCCTGGCCGCGGGTCAGGGCACTCGCATGCGCTCGAAACGGCCCAAGGTGCTGCACGAGATCGGCGGGCGTCCCATGCTGAGCCATGTCCTCGAGACCGCGCGCGCCCTGGCCCCGGCACGGCTGCACGTGGTGGTGGGCGCCGGGGCGGAGCAGATTCGGGCGTGCTATGAGGACACGCCGGACATCTCGTGGGTGGAGCAGGCGGAGCAGCTCGGCTCCGGCCACGCCGTGCTCCAGGCGATGCCCCGTGTCTCGGACGAGGCGACCGTGCTCGTGCTCTATGCGGATGTTCCGCTCGTCGGGGCGGCCACGCTGGATGCGTGCGTCGCGGCGAGCGCCGGGCGCGGGCGGATGGCCCTCGTCACGGCCGACACGCCGACGCCGGACGGCCTGGGCCGCATCGTGCGGGATGCCGACGGGAGTGTCACGGCCATCGTCGAGGACCGGGACGCGACGGACGGGCAGCGCACGATCACGGAGGTCAACACGGGCATCCTGGCGGCGCCCGGCGCCATGCTGGCGGAGCTTCTCGCGCAGGTCGGAAATGACAACGCCCAGGGCGAGTACTACCTCACGGACGTCGTCGTCGGCGCGGTGGCGGCCGGGATTCCCGTGGCGGGACTCGCGACGGACGATCCCGGCGAGATGCTCGGCGTCAACGACCGCGTCCAGCTCGCCGAGGCCGAGCGGCGCTACCAGCGGCGCAACGCGGAAGCCGCGATGCGCGCCGGCGTCACGCTGCGCGATCCGGCGCGGTTCGACCTCCGCGGGACGTTGCGGGCCGGCGAGGACTGCGTCATCGATGTCGGAGTGGTCCTGGAAGGCGGCGTGGAACTCGGCGCCGACGTCCGCGTCGGGGCGCACTGCGTCATTCGCGACTCGGTCCTCGCCGACGGCGTGACGGTGGAGCCCCACACGGTGATCGACGGCGCCCGCATCGACCGCGGCGCGGCGGTGGGGCCGTTCGCGCGGCTGCGCCCGGGCACGGAACTCGGTGAAGACACGCGGATCGGCAACTTCGTCGAGACGAAGAAGGCGCGCCTCGGCGCCGGCACCAAGGCGAGCCACCTGGCGTACCTCGGCGACGCCTTCGTCGGCGAGCGCTGCAACGTGGGCGCCGGGACGATCACGTGCAACTACGACGGCGTGGACAAGCACGAGACGCGCATCGGCGACGAGGTGTTCGTCGGCACGAACGCGACGCTGGTCGCGCCCCTCGACGTGGAAGACGGCGCCTACATCGGCGCCGGCTCGACCATCACCACGCGGGTCGCGGCGGAGCACCTGGCGGTCGGACGCGCCCGTCAGCGCAACATCAAGGGCTGGAAGCCGCCGGCCAAGAGGAAACGGTAGGCCGCCGGCGTGTGTGGAATCGTTGGCGCGGTCGCGTACCGCAACGTTCCGGGCATCCTGCTGGAGGGCCTGCAGCGCCTCGAGTACCGCGGCTACGACTCGGCCGGCCTCGCCGTCGTGACCGACGATCCCTGCATCGACCGCCGCCGCACGGAAGGCAAGGTGGCGATGCTGGCGGACAGCCTGCGGGAACGGCCGGTGCGCGGGACCACGGGCATCGCGCACACCCGGTGGGCGACGCATGGCGTGCCGAGCGAGGCGAACGCGCACCCGCACCTCTCGAACGGCCGCATCGCGCTCGTGCACAACGGCATCATCGAGGGCTTCGAGCCGCTCCGCGACGAGATGATCGCGGCGGGCTACCGCTTCGAGTCGGAGACCGACGCCGAGGTCATCGTCCACCTGATCGACTACTACTACGAGCGGGAACGGGACCTGCTCGCCGCGGTGCGCGCGGCGGTCCAGCGTCTCGAAGGCGCCTATGCGATCGGGGTCATCTGCCGCGACGAGCCGGGGCGGATGGTCGGTGCGCGCCTCGGCAGCCCGCTGGTCATCGGCGTCGGCATCGAGGAGAACTTCATCGCCTCGGACGTGCTGGCGCTCCGGCCCGTGACGGACCGGTTCATCTTCCTCGAGGAAGGGGACCTGGTGGACATCCGCAGCGACTCGATCGGGGTGTGGAGCGCGGCGAACGAGACGGTCGTGCGCGCGACGGTCCGGGTCGAGCACGTCTTCGACGAGGTCGACAAGGGCAACTACCGCCACCACATGCAGCGCGAGATCCACGAGCAGCCGCGCGTCGTGCGCGACACCCTGGAGGGCCGCCTCGGCCGGACACGGGTGCTCGAGCCGGCGTTCGGCGTGCGTGCGCCGAGGGTCCTGGACGACACCGACGCCGTCACGCTGGTCGCGTGCGGGACGGCGTACTACGCGGCCTGCATCGGGCGGCACTGGATCGAGCAGTACGTGGGCATCCCGGCCCAGGCGGAGATCGCGAGCGAGTGGCGCTACCGTTCGGTGTCCGCGCTGCCGGGGAGCCTGTTCCTGACGCTCTCGCAGTCTGGGGAGACGGCGGACACGCTGGCGGCGCTCCGGATCGCGAAGCAGGCGGGGTTCGCGCACACGGCGACGGTGTGCAACGTGCCGATGAGTTCGCTGGTGCGCGAGTCCGACATGGCCATCATGCTGGAGGCCGGGGCGGAGATCGGCGTCGCTTCCACCAAGGCCTTCACGGCGATGCTCGCGGACCTCCTCATGTGGACGATCCTGCTCGGCCGCCGGCGCGGCATGACGCAGGAACGGGAGGCCGAACTGGTCGAGGCGCTCCACGGCCTCTCCGACGCGGTGGACGAGGTGCTTCGGCTCGACGACCGCCTCCGGCTGCTCGCGGAGGAGTTCGTCGAGCGGCGCCATGCCCTCTTCCTCGGTCGGGGGCCCCACTTCCCGGTGGCCCTCGAAGGCGCCCTCAAGCTCAAGGAGATCTCCTACGTCCACGCCGAGGGCTATCCCGCCGGGGAACTCAAGCACGGTCCGCTGGCCCTCGTCACCGACGAGATGCCCGTCGTGGCGGTGGCGCCGAACAACGACCTCTTCGAGAAGACGCGCTCGAACCTGCAGGAGGTGCGCGCCCGGGGCGGACGCCTGTATGTCTTCGCGGACTCGGAAACCGGGTTCGAGGAGGCGCCCGGCGTGCACGTCATCGAGGTCCCGAGGGTGCACGAGGCCATCGCCCCGATCGTGTACACCGTCCCGCTGCAACTGCTCGCCTATCACGTCGCGGTGCTGAAAGGCACCGACGTCGATCAGCCGAGGAATCTCGCGAAGTCGGTGACGGTCGAGTAGCCGTTGGACATCACCCATATCCTCGACGGTCTGAACGAGCGTCAGCGCGAAGCGGTGACGGCGCCGGTCGGCAACCTGCTGGTCGTGGCCGGCGCCGGCAGCGGCAAGACGCGCGTCCTCGTGCACCGGATCGCCTGGCTGATCGAGGCGGAGGGCGCGAGTCCCCACAGCGTGCTGGCGGTCACGTTCACGAACAAGGCCGCGGCCGAGATGCGCTCCCGGACGGAAGCCCTCCTCGACGCGCCGCCCCGCGCCATGTGGGTGGGGACCTTCCACGGCATCGCGCACCGGCTGCTCAGGATGCACTGGCAGGACGCGGGTCTGCCGCAGAACTTCCAGATCATCGACTCCGACGACCAGCAGCGGCTGGTGCGGCGGGTGCTGCGGTCGCTCGACCTCGACGAACAGCGGTGGCCGCCGCGCCAGGCCTGCGGGTTCATCAACGGGCAGAAGGACGAAGGCCGGCGGGCGCACGAGGTGGTGACCGGGGGCGACCACTATCTCGTCACCCAGCAGAAGATCTATGAGGCGTACGAGGAAGTCTGCCGGGCCGGCGGCGTCGTCGACTTCGCCGAACTCCTCCTGCGCTGTCACGAGATGTGGCTCGAACGGCCGGACGTGCTCGAGCACTACCGGAACCGCTTCGCCCATGTCCTGATCGACGAGTTCCAGGACACGAACACGATCCAGTACGCCTCGGTGCGGGTGCTTGCTGGGGACCGGAGCAGCGTCATGGCGGTGGGCGACGACGACCAGTCCATCTACGGCTGGCGCGGCGCGAAGATCGAGAACATCCACCGTTTCTCGCAGGACTTCCGGGACACCGGGATCATCCGCCTCGAGCAGAACTACCGCTCCACGGGCACGATCCTGAAGGCGGCCAACGGACTCATCGACAACAACACCGACCGCCTCGGCAAGGAACTCTGGACCGCGTCGGGCGATGGCGAACCGATCCTCGTCCACGATGCCTACAACGAGGTGGAGGAGGCCCGGTTCGTGGCGGACCGGTCCCACGAGTGGATCGACGGCGGCAACAGCGCGGACGAAGTCGCCGTGCTCTACCGCTCGAACGCCCAGTCGCGCGCGCTGGAGGAAGCGTTCCTGCGGGCGGACATCCCGTACCGGATCTACGGGGGGCTGCGTTTCTTCGAGCGTGCGGAGATCAAGAACGCGCTCGCCTACATGCGCATGATGAACCAGCGCCACGCCGACGTGGCGTTCGAACGCATCGTCAACCTTCCCCCGCGTGGCATAGGCCCCAAGTCCGTGGACGCGGTTCGGGGCCTTGCCCGGGAGCGCGGCGTATCGCTCTGGCAGGCGACCAAGGAAGGTATCGCGGAAGGGCACTTCGGCGGGCGGGCAGGATCGGTGCTCGGGGCGTTCGTGGCGCTGATCGACGACATGGCGGCGGAAGCCGGGACGCATTCGCTGCGCGAGATCGCGCAGGTCTGCATCGAGGCGAGCGGCCTGATGGACTACCACAAGAAGGAACCCGGGGAACGGGGGCTGGCGCGCAAGGAGAACCTCGAGGAACTGGTCGCCGCCTGCCGGCGCTTCGAGACCGATCGCACGTTCCCGCTGGATCCGCGCGGCGACGGCGGCGACGAGGAGGAAGGCTCGTTGCTGGACGACTTCCTGGACCAGGCGGCACTCGAGTCCGGCGAGTACCAGGCCGAGACCGGGGCCGCGGTGCAGATGATGACCCTGCACTCGGCGAAGGGCCTCGAGTTCCCGCTGGTCTTCATCACCGGCATGGAGGAAGGGCTGTTCCCGAGCAGGAACTCCGACGGCGAGCCCGGCCGGATGGAGGAAGAGCGCCGGCTGGCCTACGTGGGCATCACGCGCGCCATGCGGCAGCTCTACCTGACGCGTGCCGAGACACGGTGGATCTACGGCACGGATTCGTACAATGCGGCGTCCCGTTTCCTGTTCGAGCTGCCGGACGACACCTGGCAGGAAGTGCGGCTGGGCGGCGCCGTGAAGCGCGCCCGGTTCGGCGCGCCGACCCCGCGCGCCGTCGACGCGGAGGACGGCGCGCTACGCATCGGGCAACGCGTGCACCACGGCAAGTTCGGCGAGGGGATCGTGATGCAGAGCGAGGGGCACGGCGAACGCGCCCGCGTGCAGGTGAACTTCGCGGAGGCGGGGGCGAAGTGGCTGATGCTGGGCTTCGCCAACCTGGAGACGCTGGACTGAGGAAGAACATGAACATGCGAAACGCGCTGCGCGTCATGACGGTTGCCGTCCTGGTGGGGACGCTGGGGACGCTCGGCGCCTGCGCGCCGGAGACCGGGGAACCTTCGCCGGCGGATGCCGCCGCTGCGGCCGACACCCGCACTTTCGACTGGAAGCTCGTGACCACCTGGCCGAAGAACCTCCCGGCCCTCGGCACCGCGCCGGAGCGCCTGGCGGAGATCGTCGGGGAGATGTCCGCCGGGCGGTTCACGATCAAGGTCTATGCCGCGGGCGAACTGGTCCCCGCCTTCGAGGTCTTCGACGCCGTCGCCGAGGGCAGCGCCGAGATGGGCCACGGCGCCGCCTACTACTGGCGCGGCAAGGCCCCGATCGCGGCCATCTTCGCCACGGTGCCGTTCGGCATGAACGCCCAGGAGATGAACGGCTGGCTGCACTACGGCGGCGGCCTCGAACTCTGGCGCGAACTCTACGAACCGTTCGGCGTGGTCCCGCTCGCGGCCGGCAACAGCGGCGTGCAGATGGCGGGCTGGTTCAACAAGGAGATCAACTCCCTGGAGGACCTGCAGGGGCTCAAGATGCGGATTCCCGGGCTCGGGGGCGAGGTGCTGCAGCGTGCGGGCGGCGTGTCCGTGGCGATGCCGGGCTCGGAGATCTTCACCTCCCTGCAGACCGGCGTCATCGACGCGACAGAGTGGGTCGGCCCCTACAACGACCTCGCGCTCGGGCTGCAGGAGATCGCGCAGTACTACTACTACCCGGGATGGCACGAGCCGGGCCCCGCCATCGAGGCGCTGGTCAACCGGGAAGCCCTCGACTCGCTGCCGGCGGACCTCAGGGCCATGCTCGAAACCGCCTGCCGGGCCGTCAACCAGGACATGCTCGACGAGTTCACGGCGCGCAACGCGGCGGCGCTACGTACGCTCGTGGAAGAACAGGGCGTCGACGTGCGCCGCCTGCCCGACGACGTGCTCGCGCGCTTCGCGGAGCTGTCGGAGGACGTGCTGAACGAAACGGCGGCGACAGACGAGCTGTCGCTCCGGATCCTCGATTCCTACCGGGCGTTCCAGGAGAGCGTGCGGGACTACCACGCCATCACGGAGCAGTCGTACCTGAACACCCGGGAGGCAGTTGGGGGCTGATCGGCCGCCCCGTCAGTACAACACCCCCGGCAACCACGTCGCGAGCTCCGGCCAGAACGCCAGCACCCCCAACAACCCCAATTGCAGCACGATGAAGGGCGCCACCCCCCGGTAGATGTCGAGCGTGGCCACCTCCGGCGGCGCCACGCCCCGGAGGTAGAAGAGCGAGAACCCGAAGGGCGGGGTAAGGAACGACGTCTGCAGGTTCACGGCGATCATCACGCCGAGCCACACCGGGTCGAGGCCCATCGCGAGCAGGACGGGACCGACGATCGGGACCACGACATAGGTGATCTCGATGAAGTCGAGCAGGAAGCCGAGCAGGAAGATCACCACCATCACGATGACGGTCGCTCCGAGCACGCCGCCGGGCATGTCGGCGAATATCTCGCCGACCAGTTCGTCGCCGCCGTAGCCGCGGAAGACGAGGGAGAACACCGAGGCCCCGATCAGGATGAAGAAGACCATCGACGTGGTCTTCACCGTCGAGGCGCCGATCTCGCGCAGCACGGACCATGACAGGGCGCGGTAGGCCACCGCCAGGAGGAGCGCGCCCATGGCGCCGACGCCGGCCGCCTCCGTCGGGGTGGCGTAGCCCGCGAGGATCGAGCCGAGCACCGCGGCGATGAGCAGGATCGGCGGGGCGAGGCCGCGCATCAGTTGGCGCAGCGGCACGGCCGGAGGAGCGTCGGTGGATGCCGGGTCGCGCCGCGCCGGCGCCCGCTCCGGCCGGAGGAGCGCCGTCACCGCGATGTAGCCGAGATAGAGTCCCACGAGCACCAGCCCGGGAATGAGCGCGCCCGCGAAAAGATCCCCGACGGACACCGTCTTCGGGGAGAACACTCCGAGGCTGAGCTGCGCCTGCTGGTAGGCGCTCGACAGCACGTCGCCGAGCAGCACGAGCGCGATCGACGGCGGGATGATCTGGCCGAGCGTCCCGGTCGCGCAGATCGTGCCGGTCGCGAGCTTCGGGTCGTAGCCGTGGCGCAGCATGGTGGGCAGCGACAGGAGGCCGAGCGTCACCACGGTCGCGCCGACGATGCCCGTGCTCGCGGCCATCATCATGCCGACCACCGTCACGGCGATCCCGAGGCCCCCGTGCACGCGTCCGAGCAGCGCCGACAGGCTCTCGAGCAAGGTCTCGGCGATGCGCGTGCGCTCGAGGGTCACGCCCATCGCGACGAAGAGCGGCACCGCGATCAGGGTCTGGTTGGTCACGATGCCGAACAGCCGCCCCGGGAGGAAGCCGAGGTCCTTCAGGTCGAACACCCCGAAGGCCGCGCCGCCAAAGGCAAAGAGCAGCGCGACGCCGGCGAGGGTCGCCGCCACCGCGTAGCCGGCCAGGAGCGCCGCGAAGACCGCGGCGAACATCAGCAGCGGCAGGAACTCGATCACGCGCGCAGCGTCCGGAACTCGCGTACCGACAGGACGGCCGCCTGGGCGAGGAGCATCGAGGCGGCGAGCGGGATCAGCGTCTTGAACGCGAACACCGCCGGGATTCCGCCGACCTCCTGCGAGCTCTCGAGGACCACCCACGAACTCGCGACGTAGTCGAGGCTCGTGAAGAAGATCGTCAGGCACAGTGGCGCCGTCAGGACGAGATGCCCGACGAGGTTCACGACGGCGCGGGCGCGGGCCGACATCCGCCCGTACAGGACGTCCACCCGCACGTGACCGTCGTGCTGCGCCGTGTAGGCGAGGCCCAGCATGAACACCATGCCGTGCATGTAGATCACGGACTCCTGGAGCATGATGGCGCTCGTGTCGAAGCCGTAGCGCAGCACGACGACGACGCACGTCGCCGCGATCATCGCGAAGGTCAGCCACGCGACCGCGCGGCCGGTCCAGTCGATGGCCCGGTCGATCATGCGGCCGCGCGTCCCGGGAGGGCGTACTCGAGCACCGCCCCCGCGAAGAGCGCGAAACCCACCCAGGTGTTGTTGCGGAAGGCGGCGAAGCAGCGGGACTCCTCGCGGTCCCGGATGAGGCGCTGCTGGTAGAGGAAGAGCGCCCCGGCGGCGGCGAGCGCGGCGAACCACGGGAAGCCCAACCCGGCATGCACGCCGAGCAGGACCAGCATCCCGAGCGCCGCCACCTGCAGCGCGCCGATCATCGCGCGGTCGGCGCGGCCGAACAGGATGGCGATCGACTTGATGCCGGCGCGGACGTCGTCACGCCGGTCGACCATCGCGTACTCGGTGTCGTAGGCGACGATCCAGAGCAGGCTCGCCAGGAAGAGGAGCCACCCCAGGGTCGGTACTCCTCCCGTGACCGCCGCGAACGCCATCGGGATACCCCAACTGAACGCCACGCCGAGCACGAGCTGCGGCAGGTGCGTGTAGCGCTTCATGAAGGGGTACGCGACGGCGATCAGGATGCCTGCCACCGCGAGGAGGAGCGTCGGCGTGTTGAGGGTCATCACGACGGCCAGAGCGAGCGCGGCGAGCACGGCGAACAGCGCGCCGGCCTCGGTGCGGGACACGCGGCCGGTGGCGAGTGGCCGGTCCGCGGTCCGCGTCACGTGCGGGTCGAAATCCCGGTCGGCCATGTCGTTCACCACGCACCCGGCGGCCCGCATGAGAAACGTCCCGGCAACGAAAGCCGCGACGATCGGCCAGGGCGGCGTCCCCTGGGCGGCGATCCAGAGCGCGGCGAGGGTCGGCCAGAGCAGGAGCAGGGTGCCCACGGGCCGGTCGAGGCGCATCAGTTGGACGTAGGCGGCCAGTCTGCCGGGCATGGGCGAGGGCGGACGGGTTATCCTTCGGGGCCGCGAGTGTGTCGGATTTGCGCCGCGAAAGCGAAGGCGAGAAAGCGCAAGGCGAGAAAGCGAAGAAGGAACGGCAAGCGACCGTGAAGAAGTGGCAGTGCATCGTCTGCGGCTGGATCTACGACGAAGCAGAGGGATACGAGGACGACGGCATCGCCCCGGGGACGGCCTGGGAAGACGTGCCGGAGGATTTCGTGTGTCCGGAGTGCGGGGTCGGCAAGGAAGATTTCGAGATGATCGAGATCGGCTGAGCGGAGCGGCACCCGTCCGCCGGTAATGAGGGGGAAGAGCGGATGAGTGAAAACAGCATGTGGAGCCGGATCATCGGCCTGCCGTTGCACTGGCAGATCGTGGCGGCACTGGTCCTCGCGGCGCTGGTCGCCTGGCCGTCGACGCCGGAGACGACGATCTTCGGCCTGTCCCTCGTGGACACCCTCGACTTTTTCGGCGGGCTCTTCATCAACGCCCTGAAGATGGTGGTCGTGCCGCTCATCCTGTCGTCCATCATCGTCGGTGTCGGCAACATGGTGAGCGGCGGGGCCTTCGGGCGGGTCGGGGGCAAGACCATCGTCTACTACCTGGTCACCGGTGGCCTGGCGATCCTGACGGGTCTCGTGCTGGTCAACCTGGTGGCCCCGGGCGAGACCGAATCGGCCCGCGCGATGCGCAACGCGTTGCCGGACGCCACGGGTGTGATGGCGAGCGTCGAGGGACGCGGCCTGGGAGACCTGATCGGCGTCATCTCCCGCGCGGTGCCCTCGAACATCCTGGAAGCGGCGGTCGAGACGCAGCTCCTGGCACTCATCTTCGTCGGCGTCGTGTTCGGCTACTTCCTGTCGAAGCTGACGGGGTCCGGCGGGGACACCCTCCGCAACTTCTGGGAAGGCGTGCACGACGTGATGATCATGATCACGATGTGGGTCATGCGCTTCGCGCCGATCGGGGTGTTCGCGCTGGTCGGCAAGACGTTCATCGTCTCCGGGTTCGGCGTACTCGGCGCCCTGCTGCTCTTCTTCCTGACCGTGCTCGGGGCGCTCGCGATCCACTTCTTCGGGTGGCTGCCGCTGCTGCTCAGGCTGCTCGGCGGCCTGCGGCCGTACGCCTATTACGGGAAGATCCTGCCGGCGCAGTTGACCGCGTTCTCGACAGCGTCGTCGTCCGCCACGCTGCCCATCAGCATGAAGAGCGCCCAGGACGCCGGGGTATCCAGGCGCGTCACGAGCTTCGTCCTGCCCCTCGGCGCCACGGTCAACATGGACGGCACGGCGCTCTACGAGTGCGTGGTCGTCATCTTCATCGCCCAGGTCCTGGGCGTGGAACTGAACTTCATCCAGCAGTTGCTGATCGTGGTGATGGCGCTCCTGACGTCGATCGGCGTCGCCGGCATCCCGTCGGCGAGCCTGGTCGCCATCGCGCTCATTCTCCCGGCGGTCGGCCTGCCGGCGGAGGCCATCGCGATCGTGCTGGCCGTGGACCGGGTGCTCGACATGTGCCGGACGGCGGTGAACGTCACGGGCGACCTCTCCGTCACGGCGCTGGTGGCGAACGGCGAGGGCGAAGAGCTGCCGTTTGCCAGGGCGCGCATGGCCGCCGCCTGATGACGGCGACGGTGGAGGGGAAGGTAACGCAACGGGCGGCCGTACCGGTGGTCCCTCCCGACCGCCTGGAGACGGAGGGGATCGCGGCGCTCGAAGATGCCGGCTGCCTGATCGTCACCGGGATCGCCGAGCCCGCGGAGCGGCGTCGCCTACGCACGGAACTGGCGCGGTACCTGGAACGTGTCGGCGTAGAGGAAGGGAATGACCCGGAGGCGTTCCTGCCCGGTTGCACCCGCCGCATCATCGGCCTCGTCAGGCGTTCCGAGGTGGTGCGCGACTGGGTCATGCACGCCATGCCGCGGCGGCTCTGCGACCACTTCCTGCAGCCGAACTGCGACGCTCGTTACCAGTTGCATCTCACCGCCGCCCTGGAAATCGGCCCCGGCGCGCGCCGGCAGCTCCTGCACCGGGAGGAGGACACGCTCCCGTACTTTCCCCTCCCACGGCCGAATCTGGTGCTGGCCACGATGTGGGCCGTGTCGGACTTCACGGCGGACAACGGCGCGACGCTGCTGGTCCCCGGCAGCCACCGCTGGCCCAAGGAGCGGCGCCCGCGGGAGGAGGAAATCGCCATCGCGGCCATGGATGCCGGTTCGGTGCTGGTCTGGCTGGGCGGAACGCTCCACGGGGCCGGAGCGAACGTCTCGGACGACTGGCGCTACGGCGTCATCCTGACGTACTCCGTCGGCTGGGTGCGCCAGGAGGAGAACCAGGCCCTGGCGGTACCGGACCAGGTTGCCCGCGAGCTGCCGAAGGACCTGCTCGACATGATCGGGCACACGACGAACGGCCTGCTGGGGATCTCCGACCGGTTTTCCGACCGGGCGCCGGAATACGATGGGATCATGGAAATGAACCGGTAGCGCCCACGGCCGGCATTGGTGTGATGGACCGAAGATCGACGACCCCGCCCGAGGTCCGCCCGGACCGGCGCCTGGACGGCAAGGTCGCGATCGTCGTCGGCGCGGGCCAGACGCCGGGCGAGACGACGGGCAACGGGCGCGCGGCGTCGATTCTCTTCGCGCGTCACGGCGCCCGCGTCCTGCTCGTGGACCGCGACCTTGGCGCCGCCGAGGCGACGGCCGCGATCGTTCGCGACGAGGGCGGCGAGGCGGAGTCGATGGAGGCGGACGTCCTCGACGAGGAGGCGTGCCGGGCGATCTCGGAGACCTGCGTGGCACGCTTCGACCGCATCGACGTGCTGCACTACAACGTCGGCATCGGCGAGAACGACGCCGGCCCGACGTCCCTCGACGCGGCGGACTGGGACCGGATCCACGGCACCAACACCCGCGGCGCCTTCTTCTGCGCCAAGCACGTGCTGCCGGTGATGCGGGCACAGGGCTCGGGGTGCCTGCTCTTCGTCTCCTCGGCGGCGGTGGAGGCGTCCACGGGCCTGGTCGCCTACAAGACGTCGAAGGCCGCGCTCAACGCGCTCTCGCACGGGATCGCGACCGGCAACGCGCGTTACGGCGTTCGCAGCAACATCATCATGCCCGGTCTCATGAACACCCCGATCGCGATCGAGGGGTTCTCGAAGGCGCGGGGGATTTCCCGGGAGGAACTGGTCGCCGAGCGCGACGCGCACGTGCCCCTCGCCGGCGGCATGGGCAGCGCCTGGGACGTCGCCTACGCGGCCCTCTTCCTGGCGTCGGACGAGGCCCGGTTCATCACGGGAGTCGCCCTGCCCGTCGACGGCGGGGCGCTGGCGCGGAGGGGATAGACATGACCACGAGCCCTGGAACCATCCCCGAGGTGCGCCTCGAAGACCTCGCTGCCACGGGCATCGGCCCGCTGGAGGAGGCCGGCTGCCTGGTGATTACCGGTGTGACCGGCGCGTCGGAGCGAGACCGCCTGCGGGAGGAGCTGGCCGAGGGGATGGCCGGCGCCCGGGTGTGGGAGGGCGACGATCCCAAGGCCTTCTTCCCGGGGTACACGCGGCGCATCGCCTCCATGGTCGCCCGCTCGGAGACGGCGCGGGACTGGGTCATGCACCCGCTGGCGAAAACCCTGTGCGACCACTTCCTCCTGCCGAACTGCGACGACCGCTACCAGCTCCACGTCACCGCCGCCATCGAGATCGGCCCCGGCGCCCGCAAGCAGGTGCTGCACCGGGAGGAGGACGCGTTCCAGTTCTTCCCCCTGCCGCGCCCGAATCTCATAGTGGCCACGATGTGGTCCGTGACGGACTTCACGGCGGAGAACGGCGCGACGCTGCTCGTGCCGGGCAGCCACCGGTGGCCCAGGGAGCGGCGGGCGACGCGGGATGAAATCGTCTCCGCGGAGATGGAGGCCGGGTCCGTCCTCATCTGGCTCGGGGGGACGCTGCACGCGGGCGGGGCGAATACGTCCAGCGACTGGCGCTACGGCGTGATCCTGACGTACTCGGTCGGCTGGCTGCGCCAGGAAGAGAACCAGTCCCTGGCGGTGCCGCGGGAGATGGCCCGCGAGTTCCCGCAGGAGCTGCTCGACATGATCGGGAACACGATGAACGGCTCGCTTGGCTTCTCGGAAGCGTACACGGGGGACATCGCGGCCGGCGCCGAGTACGGCGGCGCGGCGGTCGTCGAGATGAACCGCTAGCTCGCCGACGGCCGCATGAATCTCGATCTCGACGGCAGGACGGTACTGGTGACCGGAAGCCATCGCGGCACGGGGCTCGTCATCGCCCGCGCGTTCCTCGAAGAGGGTGCGCGGGTCTTCGTGCACGGGTTCGAGGCGGAGCAGGCGGACGCGGCGGTGCGGGAGATCGGGGGCGGCGAGCCGGTCTCGGGGGACATCCGCGGGGACGCGGGCGCCGATGCGGTCACCGCGGGGACCGGCGACGAGGTGGACATCCTGGTCAACAACTACGGCGCGGCGGAAGGCGGCCGCTGGTCCACGCTCACCGCGGCCGAGTGGGTCGCGATGTACGAGACCAACGTGCTCTCGGCGCAACGCATGGTCCAACGGCTGCTCCCCGGCATGCGGGAGCGCGACTGGGGCCGCATCGTCAACCTCGGCACCACCGGAGCGCTCGCGCCGGGCGCGCGCAACCCGCACTACTACGCGGCCAAGGCAGCCCTGTCGGCGCTGACGGCCAGCCTTGCGCGGGAGGTCGCCGGCACCGGCATCCGCGTCAACCAGGTCTCTCCCGGCCTGATCCGGACCCCGGAAGTCGAGGCGGGCTATCTCCGGCGCGGCGCGCGGGAAGGCTGGGGCGACACCTGGGCAGAAGTGGAGCCGCACGTCGCGGCGGACATCCCCATCCGCCGCATCGTGCGGCGCGAGGAGGTCGCGGACCTGGTGCTGTTCCTGGCGAGTACCCGCGCGGACGCGATCCACTGCCAGAACATCGCGATCGACGGCGGGGCCCTGAACCGGGTCTGAGGGTCACACTTCCACGTACCCGGCTTCGACGGTCGTCCCCCAGGTCGCGAGGACCGTGGCCTTGGCACGGTCGTCGAGGCGGGCGCCGAGTGCGATCACGCCCGGGAGGAGCGGCGCGTCCCGCATGAGGTCGGCCACGCGGAACGACTGCTGCCCGGTCTGGCGCGTCCCGAGGACATCGCCCGGCCCCCGCAGTTCGAGGTCCTTCTCGGCGATGACGAAGCCGTCGCCGGTCTCGCGCATGACCGCGAGGCGCGCCCGCGCGATGTCGCTCAGGGGCGGCTCGAACAGCAGGATGCAGTGGCTCTGGGCGCTGCCCCGCCCGATGCGCCCCCGTAGCTGGTGCAGTTGCGCGAGGCCCAGGCGCTCGGGGTTCTCGATGACCATGAGGGAGGCGTTCGGCACGTCGACGCCGACCTCGATCACCGTGGTGGCGACCAGGACGTCGATCTCGCCTGCCTTGAAGCGGCCCATGACCGCGCCCCGGTCGGCGCCGGACAGCCGGCCGTGCACGAGACCGACGCGGAGACCGCGAAGCTCCGCCGTCAGCTCGGCCGCGACGTTCTCCGCGGCCTGCGAGTCGAGCGCCTCGGACTCCTCGATGAGCGTGCACACCCAGTAGGCCTGCCGGCCCTGCCGGCACGCCGCCGCGATGCGCTCCATGGCGTCCTTGCGACGCGAGTTCGGCATCACGCGGGTGACCACGGGCTTGCGCCCCGGCGGAAGTTCGTCGATGACCGAAACGTCCATGTCCGCGTAGAGCGCCATCGTCAGCGTGCGCGGAATGGGCGTCGCCGTCATGACGAGCTGGTGGGGCAGGCGGCCCTTGTTGCGCAGGGCCATGCGCTGGTGTACCCCGAAGCGATGCTGTTCGTCGACAATGGCGAGGGCCAGGTCGTCGAACTCCACGGTGGACTGGATGAGCGCGTGGGTGCCGACGGCGACGAGGGTTTCCCCACCCGCGAGCGCGTCGCGTCGCACGCGGCGTTCCTTGGCGGTCATCCGCCCGGTGACGAGGGCCACGTCGATGCCGAGGGGCGAGAGCCAGGTCGAGAAACTCTCGTGGTGCTGCTCCGCGAGGATCTCGGTGGGGGCCATCACGGCGGTCTGGCGCCCCTGTTCCGCGGCGCGGATGGCGGCGAAGGCGGCGACCACGGTCTTCCCGGAGCCGACGTCGCCCTGCAGGAGGCGCAGCATCGGCTGTTCGCGTTCGAGGTCGGTCAGTACTTCCGTCACCACGCGGCGCTGGGCGGCGGTCAGCGAGAACCCCAGGTTGCGGCGCAGTTCGCGGCCGAGGCCGCGGCCCCGGGGCAGGGCGCCGGCGGAGTGACGGGCGCGCAGGGCCTGCCGCTGCTGCATGAGGAGGATGTGCGCGAGCAGTTCGTCCTTCGCCACCCGCTCGCGCGCCGCGTCGAAGGCGCCCTGGTCCGCGTTTGCGGGCGGGCGGTGCAGAAACCGCAACCCTTCATCGAGTGCGGGAATCGACTCCTCCTCCAGGACGCTGCCCCCGAGCGCCGCCCCGGCGTCGAGCGCCTGGCCGATCCACGACCGGATGCGGGGGCTCGTGAGTCCGCTGGTTACTGGATACACCGGCGTGAGAGTGGGTTCCGGCGGTTCGGGTTCGGTCCGGGACGTACGGTACTCCGGGTGCACCATTTCCCGGCCCGCGGGGCCGCCCCGTACCTCCCCGAAGCAGCGGACCCAGAGACCGGGCCGCAACTGGTCGCGTTGGTGCGTGGAGAAGTGGAAGAGCCGCATGGTGAGGAAGCCGCCGCCGTCGGTGAACGTCGCGGTCAGGCTGCGGCGGCCGCCGTAGGCGAGGTCCGCCTTGACGATCTCTCCCCGCACGAGACACGCATCGCCGATCCTGGCCTCGGCGAGCGGCACGAACCGCGTGCGGTCCTGGTAGCGGGAGGGCAGGTGCAGCAGCAGGTCGGCGACGGTCGCGACATCGAGCCTCGCGAGCGCGGCGGCGGTCCTGGGCCCGACGCCCCGCAGCACCGTGACGGGATCGTCGGACTTCATCGGCGTTACGTCGGCAACACCAGCACCGCGTCCATCTCGACGAGGGCGCCCCGGGGCAGCGCGGCGACCCCGACAGCGGCGCGGGCGGGGTAGGGCTCGGCGAAGTACTCCCCCATTACCGCGTTGACCGTGCCGAAGTGGGCGAGATCCGTCAGGTAGACGGTGAGCCTGACGATGTCCGCGAAGCTGCCGCCGCCGGCCCGCGCGACGGCGGACAGGTTGTCGAGTACCTGGCGTACCTGCGCCTCGGCGTCGTCGCTGACGAGTTCCATGCTCGCGGGGCCGAGCGCGATCTGGCCGGACAGGTAGATCGTGTCGCCGACGCGGACCGCCTGCGAGTAGGCGCCGATCGCCGCCGGCGCGTCGTCGGTGTGGATGACCTCCCGGAACACGGCGGTCGTTGGTGGCCGGCGACCGTCAGGCGGCCGGGCGACGGACGCTCTGCACGGTCGTGATGGCCTGCAGCCGGTGCATGACGCGGGTCAGGTGGGGCTGGTCGGCGACGGACAGGTCCACGGTGACGCTCGAGAGCTCCGCGTTGCGCTCGTCGACCTTGATGTTGTTGATGCCGGCGCCGCTGTCGTTGACCGACGCCGCCACTTCCGCGATCGCCCCCTTGCGGCGGTTGATCGTCAGCAGCAGCATCGTGTCGAACTCGCCGGTCGTCGACTCGGCCCACCGGGCGGGGATGATCTCGTTCGGGTTCTTGCGGCGCACTTCTTCGAGGTTGTGGCAGGTCTCGACGTGCACCACGAGCCCGCGGCCCGGGGTTACGTGCCCGATGACGGCGTCTCCCGGCACGGGGCCGCAACAGCGGCCGTAGTCGATCACCAGGCCCTCGCCGCCCCGGATCGCCACGGGGCCGCCCTTGTCGATGTCCACCGGTTCGTAGTCGGCGTTGTCCGCCGCCAGCAGACGCTGCGCGACGACGTAGGCCATGCGGTTGCCTAGGCCGATCTCGGCCAGCAGGTCGTCCAGCCGGCGTACGCCGAAGTCCCGGAACACCTTGCGCAGGCGGCGGAAGTCGAGGTCCTTGATGGAGGTGTTCGCGTTGGCCAGCGAGCGGTTCAGGAGCCGGCGGCCGAGCACGATGGACTCCGAACGCTGCTGGCTCTTGAGCGCCTGCCGGATGGCGGAGCGGGCGCGCCCGGACACGGTGAACGTCAGCCAGTCGGGGCTCGGGCGCGCGTAGTCGTTGGTGATGATCTCGACGGTCTGGCCGCTCTCGAGCTGGCGCGACAGCGGCGCGAGGGAGCGGTCCACGCGGCAGGCTACGCAGTGGTTGCCGATGTCGGTGTGCACGGCGTAGGCGAAGTCGATCGCGCAGGCGCCCCTGGGCAGTTCCAGGATCTGCCCCTTCGGCGTGAACACGTACACCTCGTCGGGGAAGAGGTCGATCTTCAGGTTCTCGATGAACTCGACCGAGTCGCCGGCGCGCTGCTGGAGGTCCAGCACGCCCTTGACCCACTGGCGGGCCCGCGCCTGGCCCCCCTTGAACGAGGCCTTGCCCGACTTGTACAGCCAGTGTCCGGCGATGCCGTGGTCCGCCACGGAGTCCATCTGGCGCGTCCGGATCTGCGTCTCGATGGTCACGCCGTGCATGCCGAAGAGGGTGGTGTGCAGGGACTGGTAGCCGTTCGCCTTGGGGATGGCCACGTAGTCCTTGAAGCGCCCGAGCACGGGCTTGTACAGGTTGTGCACCACGCCCAGGGCGCGGTAGCAGGCGTCCACCTGGTCCACGATGATGCGCACGCCGAACACGTCCATGATCTCGGCGAACGATTTCCTCTGGGTCTTCATCTTCAGGTAGATGGAATAGAGGTGCTTCTCGCGGCTCAGCACCGTCGCGTTGATCCCCTCGCGGCGCAGCGCCCCTTCGATGGAGCGCGCCAGTTCGTCCATCGGCGCCTTGCGGTTGCCGCGGGCGGCGGCGACGGCGCGCCGGAGGCGATCCGCCCGCAGCGGGTAGAGGGACTCGAAGCCGAGTTCCTCAAGCTCCACCCGCAGGTTGTGCATGCCGAGCCGGTTCGCGATGGGGGCGTAGAGGTCCAGCGTCTCGCGCGCGATCCGGCGCCGCTTCTCCAGCGGCATCACGCCGAGGGTGCGCATGTTGTGCAGCCGGTCGGCGAGCTTCACGAGGATGACGCGCAGGTCGTTGGCGGTCGCCATCGCCATCTTCTGGAAGTTCTCGGCCTGCGCCTGCTCGTTCGTCTTGAAGATGGTGGCGAGCTTGCTGACGCCATCGACGATCTGGGTGATCTCCCTGCCGAAGATCGTCTCGAGCTTCTGCTTCGTGGCGCCCGTGTCCTCGATCACATCGTGGAGGAGCGCCGCCGCGATGGACCGGTGGTCCATGCGCATCTCCGCCAGGATGCTGGCTACGGCGAGCGGGTGGGTGATGTAGTGGTGGCCGGTGCGGCGCTTCTGCCCCTCGTGGGCGTGCCTGGCGAACTCGTAGGCGCGCCGCACGCGCCGAACCTGCGGGTCGGACAGGTAGCGGGAGAGGGATTCCTCCAGGGTCTCGAACGTGGCGGGTGCGGCGACCGCATCCTCGGATGCGGCGGCGGCAAGGCGAGTCTGAAAGTACGACTCAAATGTCGCTAGCTGCGTCATCTCCCATGTCGAACGGCATCGCTTCCGTGCCGATGCTCTCCAGTCGTTCGATTCCCTCGAAATCGACATCGTCAACCGAGATCTCCGGCGCGTCAAGAACCTCTTCGTCGATGAGGCCCTCGGCGATCTCGCGCAGGGCGATCACGGTCGGCTTGTCGTTCTCCTCCGCCACGAGCGGCTCGACGCCGAGACGGTAGATCTGCCGCGCGCGCCGACTCGCCACCATGACGAGTTCGAAACGGTTCTCGACGTGTTCGAGGCAGTCCTGAACGGTAACGCGAGCCATCGGTGGATTCCGTCAAACTTTCCGCAGTCGCGGGATTTTACCTTACGCGCGGGCGGGCGACACGCGTACAGCCGTGTCAGACGCGTTTCCGGCCTTGACACCGCGCCTCATCCTCGCCATGTTGCGCGCGCGGGCGGGCTCCGATTGGAGATTCGCGGATCGGCGCCACGCCAATCACCCGTCGAAAGAGTATCGCGTCTCGATCCGTTGACGTGCCGACGCGCCAAACAGGGGGGCAGCATGAAGCGACTCAAGGAAATCCTCGGAATAGCGGGGCTCGCCATGGCGGGCGCATTCCTGCCGACTACCGCGGCCCAGGCCGAGGAAGCCGACGAGGAACAGGCGACCGGCGGCATCGAGGAGGTCGTGGTCACGGCCCGCCGCCGGGAAGAAACGGCCCAGAGCGTGCCGATCCCCATCTCGGCGCTGTCCGGCGACCGGCTGGAGAGTCGGGGGATCACGGAGATCCAGAACGTCGAGCAGCTCACGCCCAACATGTCGTTCAACGAGAGCGTGGTGGCCCGGGGCACGGCGCAGGTGTTCCTGCGCGGCATCGGCCAGATCAACTGGGGACCCACCCAGGACCCGAAGGTCGGCATCTACGTCGACGGCGTCTACCTCGGCCGGCCCCAGGGCTCCATCTTCGACTTCATCGACATCGACCGCGTCGAGGTGCTGCGCGGGCCGCAGGGGACGCTGTTCGGGCGCAATACCACCGCAGGACTCGTGCACGTCATCACGAAGAAGCCGGACTCGGTCTTCGACGCAAAGGTGCGTGGTGGGTTCGGCAACGCCGGCCAGCTCTCCGCGGACGCCATGGTCAACTTCCCGTTGATCGATGACGTGCTCGCGGCGCGCTTCGCCTTCCAGATGCGCAAGGACGACGGCTGGATGAAGGACGACGCGGGGCGGGAGTGGAACACGACGGACTCGCGTACCCTCCGGGGCACGCTGCTCTGGACGCCGAGCGATACGGTGGAAGTATCCCTCGGTGCGGAGTTCTACCGGGCGCGCGAGACGGGCGGACTGGCGGACTGCGAGGAGCTGCTCGGGGGGCCGGCGGGGATCAACTTCCTGCCGCTCATCTTCGGCGCGTACGACGAACTCTCGGCGGCCTGTGCTCCCGACGACAATCCCTACCGGTCGAACGACAACGACGAGAACGGCCTGTTCGTCGACACCGACGCCGTCACCTTGACCGTGACCTGGGACTTCGCGGACATGACGCTGACGTCCATCTCCGCCTGGCGCGACATGAGCGAGCTCAACGAGTCCTGGGGCTGGGGCAGCGATTTTTACGGAGGCCCCTCCTACCACCTCGAGGTGCTGCAGGACGAGCCCTCGCTGTATGACCAGCTTTCGCACGAGTTCCGGCTGGAAGGCTCGGCGTTCTCGGACCGCATGACCTGGATCACCGGAGTGTACGGTTTCACCGAGAACGCCCAGGGCAATGTCTGGGTGCCCTTCATGCGCGGTCTCATGCCGCCGACCGATCCCGCCGAGGCGCCGCTGTGGGAGTTGCTCGGACCGATCGCGCTCGGAGCCCAGGAGAACATCAGCCGGCGCCAGCAGACCGACGCCACCAACAAGTCCTGGGCGGTGTTCGGGGAAGCGACCCTGGACATCACCGAAGCCTGGTCGGTCACGGCCGGGATTCGCTGGACGAAGGACACCCGGCAGTTCAAGCGCTCCCAGTGGACCTCGGACTTCGGTTTCGACCTGTTCTACGGTTGCCCCGGCAACCTCGGTCCGGACGGACTCGCCATGCGGAGCTACTGCAAGGATGAGGTCGACTTCAGCCAGTCGACGCCGCGCGTGATCGTTAACTACAACTTCACCGACGACATCATGGCGTATCTCAGCTTCTCGCGCGGGTACAGCTCGGGCGGGATGAACGGCGATGTCCGCATGCGTCCCTACGCGCCGGAGATCTCGGACAACTGGGAAGCGGGCCTGAAATCCCAGTGGTTCGAGCGCCGGCTGCAGCTCAACGTCACGGTCTTCCAGAACGACTACGAGAACCAGCAGATCACGATTGGGCGCGTGGTGGACGGACAGCCCACGGCGGACCAGATCAACGCGCAGGCCGCCACCCTCGAGGGGGTCGAAGTGGAGCTGCTCGCGACGCCGGCGGAAGGCTGGTTCATCACGGGCACCTACGGGTACCTGGACGGGGACTACGACGAGTTCACGGTCGTGGACAACACGTTCGATCCGATCACGTTCGAGGAGACGCGCGTGGTGCGGGACCTCTCCAACATCTCCTTCATCGGCTTCACGCCCAACCGTTCCTGGAACGTCAGCGTCGCCAAGGAGTTCTACCTCGACAACGCGGGCAGCATGACCGCGCAGGTCGGCTACAACTACCGGGGGCCGTACTACGCCGCCGCCGCGCTGACGCGTCTCAAGCGGCATCGGACGGATCCGCTCGGCCTCGTCGACGCGCGCCTGCGCTGGGACATGGCCAACGGCAGGACCTCCGTCTCCCTCTGGGGCACGAACATGACCGACGAGGAGTACTACCGCGGCGCCCAGGACCTCGTGGACCTCGGCATCCTGCTCTACTACTGGGCGCAGCCCCGACGGTTCGGCCTGACCGTGGAGCACCGCTTCGGCTCCTGATTGACCCCCAGGCGGTTCCCGTCCCGCCCCGGGCGGGAACCGCCGCTTCCCCTCCCATCCGACCTCCCTGACCGAACGGTCGGGAACGTGCGATCTGGCTTTATTGAGATAGTTCCATATGCTTTCATATGGATGAATGCGGATATATCTGGACCGTGGGGGGGGGGTGGACGATAATGAGGCGGTCGATTCGAGTCGTGCCGGTGGGGGCGGCCGTGGCGCTCTGCGTGTCGCTGCCCGCCGGGACCGGGCACGCCCAGGCGGTGGGTGAGGAAGGCGCCAACCCGGTCATCGAGGAGGTGCTGGTGACGGCGCGGCGGCGGGAGGAGAGCGCGCAGCGGGTGCCCATCCCGATCACCGCGTTGTCCGCGGACCGTCTGCTGAGCCGGGGCATCACCGACGTCGCCAACGTCGAGCAGCTCACGCCGAACATGTCGTTCAACGCGCGCAGCTTCTCGCGTCACACCGCGCAGATCTTCATCAGGGGGATCGGCCAGGTCAACGTCGGCCCCACGCAGGATCCCAAGGTCGGGGTGTACGTGGACGGCGTGTACCTGGGGCGGCCGCAGGGCACGATCTTCGACCTGCTCGACGTGGAACGCATCGAAGTGCTGCGCGGTCCGCAGGGCACCCTCTTCGGCCGCAACACCACGGCGGGCGTGGTGCAGGTGATCACGAAGAAGCCGGACGCCGAGTTCGACGCGACGGTCAGGGGCGGCGTCGGCAATGCCGGCCAGGTCTCCGCCGAAGGGATGGTCAACCTGCCGCTGATCGACGGCGTCCTGGCGGGGCGCGTCGCGTTCCAGATGCGCAAGGACGACGGCTGGATGAAGGACGCGTCCGGTCGTGAGTGGAACACGACGGACTCCCGCAGCCTGCGCGGGCGGCTGTTGTGGACGCCGAACGACGCCGTGGAGGTCTCCCTCGCAGCGGAGTTCTACCGGGCCGACGAGACCGCCGGCCTTGCCGACTGCGAGGAGTTGCTCGGCGGTCCGACGGGGTTCAACTTCTTCCCGCTCGTGTTCGGCGTCTACGACGAGCTGTCGCGGGCCTGCCGGCCGGACGGCAACCCTTACCGGTCCAACGACAACGACGAGAACGGCCTGGAGATGGACACGGACTCGCTAGCGTTGACCGTGGGGTGGGACGTAGGGGGTCTGACCCTTACCTCGATCACCGCCTGGCGGGACATGAAGGCGCGCAACGGCAGCTGGGGGCTCGGTACGGACTTCCGTGGCGGCCCCTCGTTCCACATCGAGGTCCTGCAGGACCTGAAGTCCCCCTACGACCAGCTCTCCCAGGAGCTGCGTGTCGGCGGCAACGCGTTCGGGGAGCGGCTGACCTGGATCGCGGGGCTCTACGGCTTCACGGAGAACGCCGCGAGCAGGAACTGGGTTCCCATCATGCGCGGGCTGCCGCCGCCGACGGACCCGGCCCAGGCCCCGCTGTGGAATGCGCCGCACCCGGCCTTCGGGACGCTCGGCAACTTCGTGCAGTTCGTGCAGCGGTTCAACAGCCGGCGGCAGGAACTCGACGCGACCAACCGGTCGTGGGCGGGGTTTGCGGAGGCCAGTTTCGACGTGACGGAGCGGTGGGCGGTGACCGCCGGCTGGCGTTGGACGAAGGACACGCGGGAGTTCAAGCGTTCCCAGTGGCTCGCGGACTTCTCCTTCGACCCGCGTTTCTTCTGCCCGGGCAACACGGGGCCGGATGGACGCGCCCTCCGGAGCTACTGCAAGCGGGAGGTGAGTTACAGCCAGTCCACCCCGCGGGCGATCGTGAACTACACCCCGACCGACGACCTGATGCTCTATGCGAGCTACTCGCGCGGCTACAGTTCGGGAGGCATGAACGGCGACATCCGGATGCGTCCCTACGAGCCCGAAATCTCGGACAACTGGGAGGCGGGGATGAAGTCGCAGTGGTTCGACCGGCGGCTGCAACTGAACGCCAGCGTGTTCCAGAACGACTACGAGAACCAGCAGATCACCGTGGGCCGGGTGGTGGACGGGCGGCCCATCGCGGACCTCATCAACGCGCAGCGCGCCACCATCCGCGGCGTGGAACTGGAACTGCTCGCTACGCCCGCGGCGGGCTGGTTCGTCACGTTGACCTACGGTTTCCAGGAAGGCGAGTACGACGAGTTCACCGTGGTCGACAACCGCATCAACCCGGTGACCTTCGAGGAGACCCGCGAGGTGCGCGACCTGTCGGACACGGAGTTCCTCGACTTCTCGCCGCCGCGCAATCTCAACGTCAGCGTCGCCCGGGAGTTCCCGCTCGGCGGGGGAGGGGGCCTGACGGCGCAGATCGGATACAACTACCGGGGGCCAGCCTACTCGGCGCTCGCGATCACGCGGCTCAACCGCCATCGCCAGCCGTCCTACGAACTGGTGGATGCCCGTCTGCGGTGGGACCTGGCGAACGGCCGCACATCGGTGTCGCTGTGGGGCACGAACCTCAACGACGAGCTGTACTACCGCAACGCGCACGACGTCGTGGACCTGGGAATGCTGCTTTATTACTACGCGGAACCGCGGCGCTTGGGCTTGAGCGTGGAACACAGGATGGGCTCGTAGGCGCCCGCCCGGCGACCGCCCGCGTCGACGGTCATCCGGGCGCGAGCAACCCCGCAAGGTGGCCGGCGATGTCCGGCACCTGTGCCCGCTCGCCGCGCCGCTCGGCGGTTACGACCTTGGCGAGGGCGGCCACGGCGTCCTCGAATTCGTCGTTGACGATGGCGTAGTCGAACTCGCCACAGTGCGTCATGTCGTCGATCGCCTGGCGCATGCGGCGCTCGATGACCTCCGGTCCGTCCTGCCCGCGCCCCTCGAGTCGCGTGCGCAAAGCGTCGCGGGAGGGCGGCAGCACGAACACCCCGACGGTGCGGTCGAGCTGCGCCCGCACCTGCTGCGCGCCTTGCCAGTCGATCTCGAGGACCACGTCCCGCCCGGCCGCCTGGGCCTCCCGTACCCGGGCCCGTGACGTGCCGTAGTCGAACCCGAAGTTCGTTGCGTGCTCCAGGAACTCGCCGGCCCGCGCCATGGCGTTGAACGTCGCGTGGTCGACGAACCGGTAGTCCCGTCCGTCCGTTTCGACCGGCCGCCTGGGGCGCGTGGTGTAGGAGACGGACACCTCCAGGTTGGGGTCCCGTTCGACGAGGGCGCGTACGAGACTGGTCTTGCCCGCGCCGGAGGGGGCGGAAACGACGAAGAGCAGCCCGCTCACTCGACGTTCTGCACCTGTTCGCGCATCTGGTCGATGACGACCTTGAGGTCGACGGCGCGTTCGACGCACTCCGGAGGCACGGCCTTGGCGGCGACGGTGTTGGCCTCCCGGTTCAGTTCCTGCATCAGGAAGTCCAGGCGGCGGCCCTGCCGTCCCTCGGCCGCGAGGCTGTTGCGGCAACCCTCGACGTGCAGGAGCAGGCGGTCGAGTTCCTCGGCCACGTCCGCCTTCTGGGCGAGCAGGGCGACTTCCTGCTCGAACCGGCCCTGGTCCACCTGGTCGACCAGCTCCGCGATACGGCCGCGCAGCCGGTCGCGAACGAGGGTCGCCTGCGTCGCAGTCAGGTGACGGATCTCGCTGACGATCGTCTCGACCTCTTCGAGCTTGGCGCGCAGGACGGCGTCGATGCCTGCCCCTTCCCGGCCCCGGTCCGCGACCAGCTCTGCGACGGCCGCCTCGAAGCCAGTCCGCACCGCCCCCTCCAGGGCGCCTGCCGCGGCCGTCGGACCGGTTTCGAGCACGCCGGGCCAACGGAGCAGCTCGAGGGGGTCCGGATGGCCGATCTCGGGCGCGTCCCGGCGCACCTGCTCGAGCGTCGCGAGCAGCCTGAGCATGTTCGGCCGGTTGATGTTCACCGAGAGGCCGACCTCGCCTTCGGCCAGGCGCAGCGTCGCGTCGACCTTGCCCCGTCCCAGGGCCGTGCGGGCGACGTCGCGCAACGACGGCTCCAGCGTCCTGAGCCCCTCCGGGAGCCGGAAGGTCACCTCCAGGAAACGGTGGTTCACCGAACGGACTTCCCAGGAGAGCGTCGGCGACTCGAATCGGCCGAATGCGGTCATGCTGGAGATCATCGGGGGATTCTAACCGTGGAGTCGCAGCCGGTCGCGCGGGCATAATTCCCCGGCCGGGGTCAGGGAGTGGAACGACGGTGCCGAGACCGAGCGGGAGGGAGCCCGATGAGCTCCGCGCGGTGGAGATCGAGCGCAGCTTCACCAAGCATGCTGCCGGGTCCGTCCTGGTGGCGTTCGGGGACACGCGGGTCCTCTGTACCGCCAGCGTGGAAGACCGCGTGCCGCCGTTTCTGCGCGGTGGCGGAAAGGGCTGGATCACCGCGGAGTACGGCATGCTGCCGGGCTCCACCCACACACGCACCGACCGTGAGGCCAGCCGCGGCAAGCAGGGCGGGCGCACCATGGAGATCCAGCGTCTCATCGGCCGCTCCCTGCGCGCGGCGGTGGATCTCGGCCGGCTGGGGGAGCGGACCATCCGCATCGACTGCGACGTCCTGCAGGCCGACGGCGGCACTCGGACGGCGTCCGTCACCGGCGGTTGCGTGGCCCTCGTCGACGCGTTGAACCGCGTGGCGCCGGACGCGTTCACGAAGCTGGTGGCTTCCGTATCGGTGGGTGTCGTCGGGGGCGTGCCCGTGCTCGACCTCGACTATCGGGAAGACTCGAACGCGGGCACGGACATGAACGTGGTGATGATCGAGGGGCAGGGCTTCATCGAAGTGCAGGGGACCGCGGAAGGGGAGCCGTTCGAGCGGGACACGCTTGCGCGGATGCTCTCTCTCGCGGAAGGGGGCATCGAGACGCTGTTCGGCGAGCAGCGCCGGGCGCTCGGGCTCTGACGGTGGACGCCGACGCGTTCGTGCGCTGGATGATCGCGGAGGACGTGCTGCAGTTCGGCGACTTCGAGCTGAAGTCCGGACGCCGGAGCCCCTACTTCTTCAACCTCGGCGCCATCGACAACGGCGCGGCGTTCGACCGTCTCGGCGCCGCCTACGCGGCGCTCGCCACCGCGCTCCCCGAAACGCCGCAGGTGCTGTTCGGCCCCGCCTACAAGGGCATTCCCATCGCGGTGGCCGCCTCCGTCGCGCTCGCGCGGGCGCATGGGGTCAACGTGGGCGTCGCCTTCAACCGCAAGGAGGCCAAGGCGCATGGAGAGGGCGGTCGCCTGGTCGGCAGCGCCATGGAAGGCCGGCGGGTCGTCGTGGTGGACGATACGATCACCGACGGCGCGGCGAAGATCGAGGCCTGCGAAATGATCGCGGCGGCCGGGGGCAGCGTGACGGGGGTCCTCATCGCCATGGACCGGCGGGAACGCGTGGCCGGCGGCGGAACCGCCGTGGCACACCTCGAAGCCCGTCTCGGAGTACCGGTGCACAGCGTTGCGAGGCTCGAGGACGTCGTCCGCGTGCTGGCGGCGGACCCCGACGGCCTCCGGCGTCTCGAGACGGTGCTGGCCTACCGGGACCGGTACTGCGCCGTAGATTGAGGTTCCGGCCGGGGCGGTCAGACGATCTGGGTGCCGACCCCGCCGTCCGTGAAGATCTCGAGCAGCGTCGCATGCGGCACGCGGCCGTCGATGATCTGCGCGTGCGTGACCCCGGCCGCCAGGGCGTCGAGGGCGCAGCGCGCCTTCGGCAACATGCCTCCCGCGATCGTGCCGGCGGCGATCATCGCCTCGACCTCGTCGCGCGCGGCGGCGGAGAGCGTCGCGCCTTCCGCGTCCAGGATGCCGGGCGTGTTCGTCAGCAGGACCAGCTTGTGGGCCTTGACGTGGGCGGCCACCGCGCTCGCCACGAGGTCCGCGTTGATGTTGTAGGAGGCGCCGTCCGGCCCCACCCCGATGGGGGCGATCACGGGAATGAAATCGCCCGCGGCCAGGGCGTCGAGCACGCGGCTGTCCACCTCCGCCACTTCTCCGACATGGCCGATGTCGATGATCTCGGGCGCCTTGAGTTCGGGCCGTTCGCGCGTCAGCGTGAGGCGGCGCGCCTTGATGAGCCCCCCGTCCTTGCCCGTCACGCCGACCGCGCGGCCGCCCTCGGCGTTGATGAGGGAGACGATCTCCTTGTTGACGAGGCCGCCGAGCACCATCTGGACGACGTCCATGGTGGCGGAGTCCGTGACCCGCATGCCGTCGACGAAGCGGGTCTCGATGCCGAGCTTGGCGAGCAGCTCGCCGATCTGCGGTCCGCCGCCGTGAACGACGATCGGGTTCATCCCCACCAGCTTCATGAGCACGACGTCGCGGGCGAAGGCGTGCTTCAGGGCCTCGTCCACCATGGCGTTGCCGCCGTACTTGATGACGATGGTCGAGCCGTGGAACTGCTGGATGTAGGGCAACGCCTCGATCAGGACGCGCGCCGTGGTCTCGCGGGTCATCGGAGGGTCACTCGAAACGCAGGGCGGTGTCGATGGAGGCGAGTTCCGCCTGGAAACGCCCGCGAATCCGCGCCAGGGCTGCCGGAGTGTCGGCCTCGAAACGTAAGCTCAGGACCGGGCTCGTGTTCGAGGCGCGCACGAGTCCGAAGCCGTCCGGGTAGTCGACCCGGATGCCGTCGATGGTCGTGATGGCGGCATCGCCGAAGTCCGCGGCGGCGGCGAGGCGGTCCACGATCTCGAACTTGGCGGACTCGGAAGTCGCTATCTTGATCTCCGGGGTCACGCAGGTGGCCGGGAACTCGCGGAAGAGGCCCTCGACGGTCGTCTCGGCGCGGCTCGCGATGTCGAGGAGCCGGGCGCCGGCGTAGAGCGCGTCGTCGAAGCCGTACCACCCCTCCGCGAAGCAGAGGTGGCCGCTGAACTCGCCGCCGAGCAGGGCGCCCGTCTCGCGGATCTTCGCCTTGATGTGGGAGTGGCCGGTGCGGCACATGATCGGTTCGCCGCCGCAGGAGGCGATCACGTCCTTGAGGCGTTGCGTGCACTTGACGTCGTAGACGACCCGGGCGCCGGGATTGCGGCGCAGGATGTCCGTGGCGAAGAGCATCATCAGCCGGTCGGGCCAGACGGTCGTGCCGGCGTCGGTGACGACACCGAGGCGGTCCGCGTCTCCGTCGAACGCGAGGCCGATGTCCGCGCCGCCGGCTTGCACGAGGTCGACGAGGTCGGCGAGGTTGGCCGGTTCGGCGGGATCGGGATGGTGGTTTGGGAAGTCGCCGTCGACCTCCGTGTAGAGCCCGACGACTTCGCATCCCATGCGCCGGTACAACTGGGGCGCGACGGTCCCGGCGACGCCGTTGCCGCAGTCGACGGCGACCCTGAGCGGGCGGCGCAGCGGCATGTCGCCCGCGACGCGGTCGACGTAGTGCCCGACGAGGTCCCGCGCGTCGGCGGCGCCGTCCCCGGCCGCGCCGTCTCCGGCGGAGAAGTCCCGGCGCTCGATGCGCTCCCGTAGCGCCTGGATCGCCCCTTCCGCGAGCGTCGTGCCGCCGATCATCATCTTCAGGCCGTTGTACTCGGCCGGGTTGTGGGAACCCGTGATCATCACGCCGGTACCCGTCCCGAGCACGTGCGTCGCGTAGTACAGCAGCGGCGTCGGTACGCAGCCGACGTCGGTGACGTCGCAGCCGCCTTCGGTCAGTCCCCGCGTCAGGGCCTCCCGCAGGCGGGGCGTGGAGTGGCGGCCGTCGCCGCCGACGGCCACCCGGCCGTGCCCCTGGCCGCGCGCCTCGGCCGCGAAGGCGCGGCCGATGAGGTACACGGTCTCCCGGTCGAGACCTGCGTCGACGATGCCGCGAATGTCGTAGGCGCGGAAGATGTCGGGAGGGATTCCCATGGCCGTTTTCCGGAGGGCGTCAGGCCAGGTTGCGCTGCCGCGGTT
Organism: Pseudomonadales bacterium; assembly: GCA_022827245.1. Lineage (GTDB taxonomy): Bacteria > Pseudomonadota > Gammaproteobacteria > Pseudomonadales > Azotimanducaceae > VXNE01. Next base: position 30,705 of record JAJDTI010000167.1, read on the forward strand.
CGTCCCGCCCGCATTTCTCGCCGTAGAGCCCCGCGATGGCGTCGACCAGCTTCGCGGCGAGCGTGTCTTTCCGCTCCATCGGAAAGACGGTCTCGCCCGACGCCTGGATGAGTACGACGGCATTGTCGTTGCTGTCGAAGCCGATGGTCGAATCCGACACGTCGTTCACGACAATGGCGTCGCAGCCCTTGCGGGCAAGCTTCTCGCGCGCGTGTTCGAGCGCGTCGTGGGTCTCCGCGGCGAAGCCCACTACGCAGGGACGCCCGCAGGGACGCCCGCTCGCGACGGCCGCCTCGAGAATGTCCGGATTTTCCGTGAGCGGCAGCGTGATCCCGGTGGTCGACGCGCCGGCCTTCTTGATCTTGCGGCTCTGCGGTTCCGCGGGGCGGTAGTCGCCGACCGCGGCCACACCGATGAAGATGTCGGTGTCGGGGAGTTCGGCTTCCACGGCCGCCTTCATCTCGTGGGCCGTCGTCACGTCCACGCGGCGCACGCGCGCCGGCGTGTCGAGGTGCACGGGACCGCTGACGAGGGTCACGCTGGCCCCGGCGTCGCGGGCGGCGCGCGCGATGGCGTATCCCTGCTTGCCGGAGCTGTGGTTCGAGATGAACCGCACGGGGTCGATGTGCTCCCGGGTGGGTCCGGCGGTCACGAGGACGCGTACGCCTGCGAGCGTGCCGGGTCGTTCGCGCCATCGGGCCGTGTCCGGACCCGCGAAGTGCGCGTCCAGGGCGTCGGCCAGCTCCGCGGGTTCCAGCATGCGGCCGGGACCGGTCTCCCCGCAGGCCTGGTCCCCCTCTCCGGGGCCGAGGACGTGCAGCCCGTCGGCCGCGAGTTGCGCCACGTTCCGCTGCACGGCCGGGTGTTCCCACATCTGGCGGTTCATCGCCGGCGCGACGAAGACCGGGGCGGCCGTGGCGAGGCAGACGGTGGTGAGGAGGTCGTCGGCGGCGCCGTTGGCGAGGCGCGCGACCAGGTGCGCCGTCGCGGGGGCGACAAGGACGGCATCGGCCCAGCGCGCGAGCTCGATGTG
>JAJDTI010000194.1 GCA_022827245.1 Pseudomonadales bacterium
ACGTACGAGAACATGGTTTCGGCGTGGTGCGCCACCGACCGTCAGCAGGCGATCACGCGGCTCAAGCAGGGCGAACGCGTGCCGGCCAAGACCTGCGAGAATCCCGTCGCGGAGCAGTATCGGCTCGGCGCCCTCGTCGGCGTCGGTGGCACGCCGACGCTGGTCACCCCAAGCGGGGAACTGATCCCGGGCTACATGCCGGCGGCGGAGCTCGCGAAGCGGCTCGGCGTCCTGTAGCGACCGTTAGGGATCGAGGCTTGGCATGACGGCGCCCCTACGGGTAGGACTGGCTGGCCTTGGAACGGTCGGCCGGGCCGTCGTGCACGAGTTGCTCGACAATGCCGACGCGTTGGCGGCGCGGGCGGGCCGGCGCATCGAACTCACGCGCGTCGTCAGCCGCACTCCCCGCCCCGAGGTCGATCTCGGCGGCGCCCCGTTCGCGACGGACCTCGGCACGCTGACGGCCGCCGACTCGGTCGACGTCATCGTCGAGACCATCGCCGGCCAGGATGCGGACCAGGCGCTGGCCGCCGCCAGGGGACTCTTCGAGGCCGCGATCGCGGCGGGCAAGCACCTCGTCACCGCCAACAAGGCCCTGATCGCGCTGCACGGCAACGCGCTGCTGCCGGCGGCGGAACGCGCGGGGGTGCGCGTCGGCTTCGAGGCCTCGGTCGCCGGGGGCATCCCGATCCTGAATGCACTGACCCACGGGCTGGCCGCGAACCGGATCGAATGGCTGGCCGGGATCGTGAACGGCACGTCGAACTACATCCTCACGGCCATGACGGAGCGGCGCGGCGACTTCGACACCGCCCTGGCCGAAGCGCAGCGGCTCGGCTACGCCGAGGCCGATCCTTCGTTCGACATCGAGGGGATCGACGCGGCTTACAAGCTGGCGATCCTGGCGGGTCTCGCGTTCGACGCGCCCTTCGACTTCGAGTCCGTCCACACCGAGGGCATCTCGCAAGTGGATGTCGAGGACATCGAGTACGCGCGGGAACTGGGCTATCGCATCAAGCACCTCGGCATCGCCAGTGACACGGACGCGGGCGTCCGGGCGCGGGTGCACCCGTGCCTCGTGCCTGAGAACGCGCTGATCGCGAAGGTGGACGGCGTCATGAACGCCGTACAGGTGAGCGGGCACGCGGTGGGGTCGACCCTCTACCTCGGGCCCGGCGCCGGCGGGGCGCCCACGGCATCGGCGATCGTCGCGGACCTCGTCGACGTTGCCCGGCAGGAGCGGCCCCGCCGGCGGGAACTCCGCGCGGCGCAGGGCGGCGGGTCGTCGATGGACGCGCTGCGCTCGGCCCACTATCTCAAGATCCCGGCGGTCGACGAGCCGGGCGTGTTCGCCCACGTGGCCGAGGCCCTGAGCCGCGAGGGCATCTCGATCGAGGGTGCGATACAGCGCGCCCGCGCCGTGCGCTCGGGCGAGGGTGCGCAGTGGGTGCCCATCGTCATCCTGACGAACGTCGTGGCCGAGCCGGACGTACGGCGCGCGACGGAAGCCATCGAGGCCCTCGACGGGGTGAGCGGCGCCATCCGGCAGATCCGGGTCGCCGACTTCGACGGGGCCGCCTGATCGAAGTCGAACGTCGATCCGTGGGGGACGTCGCCCCCGAACTGGCGGCCCGCTTCCCCCGGTTCTTCGCGGAGGCGCTGGCGGCGCGGGGAATAGACTCCTCCGACACGCTCGACCTGTCCCTGTCGGGGCTCCTGAGTCCCCACTCCCTGCACGGTATCGACGTGGCGGCCGAGCGCCTCGGGCGGGCCGTGACCGCGGGCGAGCCGGTCCTGGTGGTGGGCGACTTCGATGCCGACGGGGCGACCGGGACGGCGTTGGCGGTTTCCGTGCTCCGCGCTTTCGGCGCGCCGCGCGTCGACTTCCTGGTACCGAACCGGTTCGCGTTCGGGTACGGGCTGTCGCCAGAGCTGGCCCGCGTCGCGCTGGAGCGGGAGCCGGCCGTGGTGATGACCGTGGACAACGGCATCGCGAGCATAGAGGGGGTCCGCCTGCTCCAGGGGGCCGGCGTCGACGTCGTCGTCACGGACCATCACCTGCCGGGGGCAGAACTGCCGCCCGCGCACGCCATCGTGAATCCCAACGCACCCGGATGCCGCTTTCCGAGCAAGGCGCTCGCCGGGGTCGGCGTCGTGTACTACGTGCTGAGCCAGGTGCGCGCGCGACTGGCAGCCGCGGGTCACTTCGAGGCGTCGGGACGCGCGCGGCCGAACCTGGCGCCCTGGCTGGACCTCGTCGCGCTCGGCACCGTGGCGGACGTCGTGCCCCTGGACCGCAACAACCGGATCCTGGTGCACCAGGGGCTGCGCCGCATCCGGGCCGGCCGGGCGCGTCCGGGGCTCGTGGCCCTGGCCGAGGCCGCCAGGCGGTCGACCCGGCGCATGCGGGCCGGCGACCTCGGTTTCGCGATCGGGCCACGGCTCAACGCGGCCGGGCGCCTGGACGACATGAGCGCCGGCATCGAGTGCCTGCTGGCGGACGACCTCCCGACCGCGCGTCCCCTGGCCGCCCGCCTGGACGCGCTCAATGTCGAACGGCGGGACATCGAACAGGCGATGACCGCGGAGGCGACGGTGATGATCGACGAGGCGGGTTCCGGGGGAGAGTCGGCGGTCTGCGTCTACGACCCCGGCTGGCACCAGGGGGTCATCGGCATCGTCGCGGGCCGCGTGCGGGAGCGTCTGCACCGGCCGGCGATCGCGTTCGCCGACGCCGGGGAGACGGCGCCGGACGAACTGCGGGGCTCCGCCCGATCCATCCCCAACCTGCACATCCGCGACGCGATCGCGGACGTGGCGGCGCGGTTCCCGGGACTGGTCGTGCGCTTCGGCGGGCACGCGATGGCGGCGGGGCTGACTCTCAAACGCGTCCAGTTGGCGCGCTTCTCGAAGGCGTTCCGCGAGGCGGTCGACGCGCGCGTCTCGGCGCGGGACCTGCGCAACGTGCGCGTTTCGGACGGCGACCTGCCGGGCGTGGAACTCACGCTCGAGAACGCCCGGCTCGTCGCGGATTACGGACCGTGGGGCGCGGGCTTCGAGGAACCCACGTTCCACGGCGAGTTCGAGGTCGTGAACGAGCGCGTGGTGGGTGAGCGTCACCTCAAGCTCGTTCTCAAGCGCGGCGAGCGGGTCGCGGACGCCATCGCCTTCGATCAGGAACCTCTGGGCGCCGGGCGGGTGCGCGCGCTCTACCAACTCGGCGTCAACGACTACCGCGACATGGAGACCCTGCAACTGGTCGTTGCCGACATCGAGCCGGTTGCGGCGGGAGACACGGAATAACCGGAAAGCGCGCCGGTTGCATGTTGGGCCGTTCGGTCGGGGCTACAATACGCGCCTTTTCCCGGGCGGATCCTCGTGGCCGAAATCACCTCGATACGGGAGCGCATCAAGACGCTCGGCGGACGCAGCGAAGCACTCCGGGGGTATCTTTGACTACGCCGGTCGGAAGGAGCGCCTGGAGGAGATCGATCTCACGCTGTCCGATCCGGACGCCTGGAACGACCGGGATGCCGCGGAGAGCCTCTCCCGGGAGCGGGCCGGCCTAGAGAAATCCGTGACCGTCCTCGAAGGGCTGGCCGCGGCGTTGACCGATGCCGCGGACCTCGCGGAGATGGCCGCCGCGGAGGCGGACCGGGAGACCCTCGACGACATCGACCGTGACCTGCGCGCGGTCGAGGCCGATCTCGCGGACCTCGAGTTCCGCCGCATGTTCGACGACGAGGTGGACCCGTCGAACGCTTACCTCGAGATCCAGGCCGGCTCCGGGGGCACCGAGGCGCAGGACTGGGCGGAGATGCTGCTCAGGATGTACCTGCGCTGGGGCGAGAAGAGAGGTTTCGGCACCGAGGTCGTGGAGATCTCCGCGGGAGACGTGGCCGGCATCAAGGGCGCCACCGTGCTCGTCTCGGGCGACTACGCCTACGGACGCCTGCGGACGGAGACCGGCGTCCACCGGCTCGTGCGCAAGTCGCCCTTCGACGCGGGCAACCGGCGGCACACGTCCTTCGCTTCCGTGTTCGTTTCCCCGGAAGTGGACGACGACATCGAGATCGAGATCGAGCGCGCGGACGTGCGGGTGGACACGTACCGGGCGAGCGGCGCTGGCGGACAGCACGTCAACCGGACCGACTCCGCCGTGCGGCTGACGCACCTGCCGACGGGCGTCGTGGTGCAGTGCCAGAGCGAACGGTCCCAGCACCAGAACCGGGACCAGGCGTACAAGCAGTTGCGCGCGAAGCTGTTCGAACTCGAGCAGCGCAAGCGCCAGGAGGAGCGCCAGGCGGTGGAGGACAGCAAGTTGGACATCGGCTGGGGCAACCAGATCCGCTCGTACGTGCTCGACCAGTCCCGCGTGAAGGACCTGCGCACGCTGGTGGAGCGGAGCGACCCGAACAACGTCCTCGACGGCGACCTCGACGGGTTCATCGAGGCGAGCCTGAAGGCGGGGCTGTCCCGTTGATCCGGCGATGACCGACGGCCACGACATCCTCGCCCACCGGCGCGGGAAGCTCGAGGAACTCCGCGCCCGGGGGGAAGCGTTCCCGAACGGCTTCGAGCGGACGGCGCTGGCGGCGGAACTCCAGGCGCGGTACGCGGATAGCGACAAGCAGGCGCTCGAGGCGGACGCGGCCCGCTCCCCGGACGCGGCCCGCGTCGTGGTGGCGGGCCGCGTCATGCTGCGCCGGGTCATGGGCAAGGCCACTTTCGTCACGCTGCAGGACGTGAGCGGCGCCATCCAGTGCTACCTGCGCCGGGACGACCTGGGCGAGGCCTACGAGGACGTGCGCCGGCTTTGGGACATCGGGGACGTCGTGGGCGTGGGCGGCACGCTCATGCGCACGAACCGGGGCGAACTGACGGTCCAGGCCGACGCCATCCACCTCCTGGCCAAGTCCCTCCGGCCGCTGCCGGAGAAGTACCACGGGCTCGTGGACCGGGAAGCGCAGTACCGCCGGCGTCACGTGGACCTCATCATGAGCGAGGAGTCCCGCCGGCGGTTCCGCACCCGGTCGGCGATCGTGCGCGAGGTTCGCCGGTTCCTGGACGAACGCGACTTCCTCGAGGTCGAGACGCCGATGATGCACCCGGTCCCCGGCGGCGCCACGGCCAGGCCGTTCGTCACGCACCACAACGCCCTCGGCATGGACCTTTACCTCCGCATTGCCCCGGAGCTCTACCTCAAGCGCCTGGTGGTCGGAGGTTTCGAACGGGTCTACGAGATCAACCGCAGCTTCCGCAACGAAGGGCTCTCCACGCGCCACAATCCCGAGTTCACGATGCTGGAGTTCTACCAGGCCTACAGCACGTTCGAGGACCTGATGGACCTCACCGAGGACCTGATGCGGCAGGTCGTCAAGGCCGTGACCGGGGAGCAGACGGTGCGTTACCAGGGGACGGAGGTCGACTTCGCCCGGCCGGCGGTCCGCTGCGACATGGCCGACGCCGTCCTGGCGCACACGGACCTGACCGCGGCGGACCTGGCGGATGCGCCGGGTCTCGCGCAGGCCATGCGCGGGATGAACCTGTCCCCGGAGCCCGACTGGGGAGCGGGCAGGATGCTGACCGAGATCTTCGAGGCGCGCGTGGAACCCCGGCTGGTCCAGCCGACCTTCGTCACCGGGTATCCGACCGAGGTCTCACCCCTCGCGCGGCGGCGCGAAGGCGACCCGGAGGTCACCGACCGGTTCGAGTACTTCGTGGCCGGCCGCGAGTTCGCCAACGGGTTCTCCGAGATCAACGACCCCGACGACCAGGCGGACCGGTTCCGGGCCCAGGCGGAGCGGTCGGCGCGTGGCGATCTGGAAGCGATGCACTACGACGGGGATTACGTGGAGGCCCTCGAATACGGCATGCCCCCGACCGCCGGGGAGGGCGTAGGCATCGACCGGCTGGTGATGCTGCTGACGGACGCGCCCTCGATCCGCGACGTGCTGCTCTTTCCGCACCTGCGGCCCGCGGGCGGCGACGACGGCACGGCATGAGCGCGGCTGCCGATCGGGTGGTGCTCGAGGCGTCGTGGAAGGCGGCGCTGCTCGCCGAGTTCGACAAGCCCTACATGCAGAAGCTGCGGGAGTTCCTGCTCGCGGAGCGGGAAGCCCGCAAGGTCGTCTATCCGCGGGGCAGCGAGATGTTCGCGGCCCTCGACCTCACGCCGGTCGAGCGTGTACGGGTGGTCATCATCGGCCAGGATCCCTACCACGGCCCGGGCCAGGCGCACGGGCTCTGCTTCTCGGTACGATCCGGGGTGGAGCGCCCTCCGTCCCTCGTGAACATCTTCCGCGAGATCGACGATGACATGTCGGACGACGGCGTACCCGGAGGCCGGGCGGGCGGGCGCGTGCCCGAAGGCAAGAGCTGTCTCGCGTCCTGGGCGCGCCAGGGCGTGCTGCTGCTGAACGCGGTCCTCACCGTGGTGCGCGGCCGGGCCAATTCGCACCAGGGACGGGGCTGGGAGTCCTTCACGGACCGCATCGTCGAGGTGATCGACCGGGAGCGGGAAGGCGTCGTATTCATGCTCTGGGGCAGCTATGCTCAACGCAAGGGCGCCATGGTGGATGCCCGCCGCCACCTGGTGTTGCGGGCCCCCCACCCGTCGCCGCTGTCGGCGAACCGGGGGTTCTTCGGCTGCCGGCACTTCTCGAGCGCGAACCGGTACCTGGTGCAGCGCGGGCACGCGCCCATCGACTGGTTCGACGTGGAGTAACGGCAGCCGGGGCCCGAGGACGAGGACCGGAGGAGGACCATGGGACTACCGCTATTCATCGACGGGGAGTTCGTCGACGGCGCGGGCGAACGGCTCGCGGTGACCGACCCCGCCACCCAGAACGTGCTCACGGAAGTGCCATTCGCGACGCCCGACGAGATCGACCGTGCGGTCGCGAGCGCGCTGGAGGCGTTCCGGACCTGGCGGGAGACGCCGACGCCGGAGCGCGCGCGGCTGATGATGAACTACCAGGCGCTCCTGAAGCGGCACCAGGACGACATCGCGAAGATCGTCTCCGCCGAGACGGGCAAGACCTTCGCCGACGCGAAGGGCGATGTCTGGCGCGGCATCGAGGTGGTCGAGTACGCCTGCAACGTGTCGAGCCTGATGATGGGCGAGACCGTGGAGAACGTGGCGCACGACATCGACACCTACAGCCTCGTCCAGCCGCTCGGCGTGTGCGCGGGCATCACGCCGTTCAACTTCCCCGCGATGATTCCGCTGTGGATGTTCCCGCTGGCCATCGCCTGCGGGAACACGTTCGTGCTGAAGCCCTCCGAACAGGACCCGATGACCCCGAACCGGCTCATCGAGCTCTTCGTCGAAGCCGGCGCGCCGCCGGGCGTGGTGCAGCTCGTGCACGGCGGCAAGGAGCAGGTCGACGCCCTGCTGGCCCACCCGGACGTGCGGGCCGTGTCGTTCGTCGGTTCCGTGCCCGTGGCGCAGTACGTCTACCGCACGGGGACGCAGAACCTGAAGCGGGTGCAGGCCATGGCCGGCGCCAAGAACCACCTGGTCGTCATGCCGGACGCGGACCGGGACCAGGTCATCTCGAACCTGGTGGGCGCCTCCTGCGGGGCGGCCGGACAGCGCTGCATGGCCATTAGCGCGGCGGTGTTCGTGGGCGAGAGCGCGGACTGGCTGCCTGAGCTGCGCGACGCCATGGCGGCGGTCCGGCCGGGCGCGTGGGACGACGACGGCGCCGGGTACGGGCCGCAGATCACGCCGCAGGCCCGGGCGCGCATCCTCGACTACATCGGCCGCGGCCGGGACGAGGGGGCTTCGCTGCTGCTCGACGGCTCCGACTGCACGGTGGACGGGTACCCGGACGGCAACTGGGTCGGCCCGACCCTGTTCGCCGACGTCACCCCGGACATGTCCATCTACCGCGACGAGATCTTCGGCCCGGTGCTGGTGACGTCCGCCGTCGACACGCTCGACGAGGCGATCCGCTTCGTCAACGCCAATCCCTACGGGAACGGCACGTCCATCTTTACGGCGAGCGGAGCCGCCGCGCGGCGCTTCCAGCACGAGATCGACGTGGGCCAGGTCGGCATCAACGTTCCCATCCCGGTGCCGTTGCCGTTCTTCTCGTTCACCGGGTGGAAGCAGTCCTTCTTCGGGGACCAGCACGCCTACGGCAAGCAGGCGGTGAAGTTCTACACGGAGACGAAGACGGTGACCGCCCGCTGGTTCCAGGACGCGCCCTCGCAGGGCCCCGAGATGACGATCCGGCTGCGCTGATGAACTTCGGCCTGACGGCGGACCAGCGCGCGTTTCGGGACACGGCACGGGAGTTCAGCGACCGGGAGTTCGCACCGCATGCGGCGCGCTGGGACGCTGACCAGGTATTCCCGAGGGATGCGATCGAGCGGGCCGGCGCGCTCGGGTTCTGCGCCCTGTACGCGCCGGAGTCCATCGGCGGCATGGGGCTGCCGCGGCTCGACTCGAGCATCGTGCTCGAGGAGCTCGCCCGCGGATGCACCTCGACCACGGCGTACATCACGATCCACAACATGGCGCTCTGGATGATCGCCGCCTTCGGGTCGGAGGACGCGCAGGCGACGTTCGGACCGGGGCTCGTCTCGGGCGGGCGGCTGGCGTCCTACTGTCTCACCGAGCCGAACGCCGGGTCGGACGCGGCCTCGCTCCGGACCGTCGCGCGCAAGGACGGCGACTGCTATCGGCTGACCGGGACCAAGGCGTTCATCTCGGGCGGCGGGGACACGGATGTGCTCGTCGTGATGGCGCGGCTCTCCGACCGCGCGGGCGTGCACGAGGGCGCCGGGGGCATCTGCAGCTTCGCCGTGCCCGCGGACAGCCCGGGCGTGTCCTTCGGCCGCAAGGAAGCCAAGATGGGCTGGAACAGCCAGCCGACGCGACAGATCGTCTTCGACGACGTGGAGGTGCCTTCCGCGTTCCGGCTCGGCACGGAGGGGGAGGGCTTCAAGATCGCCATGCGGGGCCTTGACGGCGGCCGCATCAACATCGCGACCTGCTCGGTGGGCACGGCGCAGGCGGCTTTCGACGCCGCGTCTTCGTACCTGCGCGAACGGCGCCAGTTCGGCCAGCCGCTGGCCGGCTTCCAGGGGCTGCAGTTCCGGTTGGCGGACATGGCCACCGACCTCGTGGCCGCCCGCAACATGGTGCGCATGGCCGCGTGGAAGCTCGACCACGGAGACCCGGAAGCGACGATGTACTGCGCGATGGCCAAGCGCTTCGCCACCGACGCGGGGTTCGACATCTGCAACCAGGCGCTGCAGCTCCACGGCGGCTACGGGTATCTCAAGGAGTTTCCCCTCGAGCGCCACGTGCGCGACACCCGCGTGCACCAGATCCTCGAGGGCACCAACGAGGTGATGCGCGTCATCATCTCGCGCCGGCTGCTGATGGAGCAGGCGGTCGAGCTGGTCTGACGGCGGCCCTTCCGGCCGAAAAAGCGCCGAAAAAGCGCCGAAAAAGCGCTGAAGAAGCGCTGAAGAAGCGCCAGACAGGCACCAGGGCGCACACACAGGGAGTCCCCCCATGACCATCGAATCGAAATCCGACAAGCTGCGGGCGGAGGTGCGCGGGCGCACGGTGCTCGTGACCATCGACAACCCGCCGGCCAACACCTGGGACCAGGAGAACCTGGCTGCGCTCACCGACCTCGTGGACGACTGCGAGGCGGACCGGGAGGTGTACGCGATCGTCGTCACCGGCGCCGGCGCGCGGTTCTTCTCGGCGGGGGCGGACCTCAAGGTGTTCGCCGCCGGCGACAAGGCGGTCGCCGGCGGCATGGCCGCCGCGTTCGGGCGGGCGTTCGAGCGTCTCGCCGCGTTCCGGGGCGTGACCATCGCCGCGATCAACGGCTACGCCATGGGCGGGGGCCTCGAATGCGCCATGGCCTGCGACATCCGCATCGCGGAGCGCCAGGCGTCCATGGCCCTGCCGGAGGCGTCGGTGGGCCTGCTGCCGTGCGGCGGGGGCACGCAGAACCTCGCCTGGCTGGTCGGGGAGGGATGGGCCAAGCGCATGATCCTCTGCGGCGAGCGCGTGGACGCCGACACCGCGGCCCGGATCGGCCTTGTGGAAGAAGTGGTGGAGACGGGCGGCGCCCTCGACACCGCGCTCGCCCTCGCAGAGCAGGTGTCCGGCCAGAGTCCGCCGGCGGTCGCCTCCTGCAAGCGCCTGATCCAGCTCGGGCGCTCTTCCTCCATCGCGGCCTCGTATCAGCCCGAACGCGACGCGTTCGTGGACCTCTTCGACACGGCGGACCAGCAGGAGGGCGTGAACGCGTTCCTCGAGAAACGGCCGCCGCGCTGGGTCAACGGCTGATGGCGGACCCGGCCCGGATCCGGTTCGAGGAGGTGCCGCTGGCAGCGGGCCGGTGCCTTGCGGTGGCGACCCTCGACTCGGAGGAGACCCTCAACGCCCTCTCCCTGCCGATGGCGGGCGCGCTCGATGCGCAACTCGTGCTGTGGGCGGGCCGCGAGGACATCGCATGCGTGCTCCTCAAGGGCGCCGGCGAGCGCGCTTTCTCCGCCGGCGGCGACATCCAGGACCTGTATCGGGCGATGGTGAAGAACCACGCGGCCGGGGCGACAGTCGACGACACCCCGGACCGCTTCTTCGAGGCGGAGTACCGGCTCGACTACCGCATCCACACCTTTCCGAAGACCGTCGTGGCGTTTGGCCGGGGCTTCGTCATGGGCGGGGGGCTCGGCCTCTACTCCGCCGCCGCGGTCCGGGTGGTCACCCCCACGACACGCATCGCGATGCCGGAAGTGACGATCGGCCTGTTTCCGGACGCGGGCGCCACGTGGATCCTGCGGGGTCTCCCGCCGCACCTGGGCTTGTTCCTGGGCGCGACCGGCACGCGGATGGATGCCGCGGACGCGCTCTACGCGGGCCTCGGGACGCACTTCGCCGGCAACGAGTGCGACCCCGTGGCTGCGCTCGTCGCCGCGGACGGTGACCCCGACAGGGCCTTCGACGCGAGCCCCGCGCTCGAGCCGGGGAGCCTGGAATCGGCGGAGCCCGCCATCGCGGAGGCGCTGCCGGAGATTCCGGCCGATGCGGCCGGCGCACGGGCCGCGCTGGAGACGCTGTCCGGCGCCGGCGACTGGTATGCGCGTGGCCTCGCGACGATGCGCGGGGGTTGCCCGACCACCGTTGGCATCGTCTGCGAGCAACTGCGCCGGGCGCCGGCCCTGGATCTCGCGGACTGCTTCCGCATGGAGATGACGATCGCGAGCCGCTGCGCGCGGTTCGGCGACTTCGCGGAAGGGGTGCGCGCGCTGATCGTGGACAAGGACGGCGCGCCGCGTTGGCGGAGCGACGGTGCGCACGCGCACGTGCTCGCGCACTTCGAGCCGCCCTGGGAGAGCAATCCCCTGTTCGATCTCGGGAGGACGGGAACATGAGAGTCGGATTCATCGGCGTCGGCAACATGGGTGGTCCGATGGCCAGGAACCTGGCGGCCGCGGGTCACGAGGTGGCGGTACACGACCTGGTGGCGGATCTGGTCGCGGCCTGTGTCGCCGCCGGGGCCGCTGCGGCGGGATCGGCCCGGGCGGCCGCTGCCGATGCGGAGATCGTCGTCAGCATGCTGCCGGCGAGCGAACACGTGCGCGGGCTCTACGTCGACGACGGCCTGCTCGACGTCATCGACCCCTCCGCCACGGTCATCGATTGCTCGACCATCGCTCCGGCCGCCGCGCGCGCCGTCGCGGCACGGGCGGCGGGGCGCGGCATCGACATGCTGGACGCCCCGGTGTCGGGCGGCACGGCCGGCGCGGAGAATGCCACGCTGACCTTCATGGTGGGTGGAGCAGCCGCCGTCCTCGAGCGCGTGCGTCCGCTGCTGGATCAGATGGGCGCGAACGTCTTCCACGCCGGCGGACCCGGGGCGGGGCAGACGGCCAAGGTGTGCAACAACATGCTGCTGGCGGCGCAGATGACGGCCACGGCGGAAGCGCTCGCGCTCGGGGCTGCCGGCGGCCTCGACCCGGCGACGCTGTCGGCCATCATGCAGCGCTCGTCGGGGGGCAACTGGCCGCTCAACGCCTACAACCCGTGGCCGGGAATCATGGAAGGCGTGCCCGCCTCCCGTGGCTACGAGGGTGGCTTCCTGGTCGATCTCATGATCAAGGACCTTGAACTCGCCCTCGACGCCGCGACCGAGAGCGGTACGCCGGTCGCCATGGGGTCGCTCGCCCGCAACCTCTACCGCCTGCACCGGCAGGTGAACGACGCGGGCGGCCTCGACTTCTCCAGCATTCAGCTTCTCGTCGAGCCGAAGGCCGGAGACGGGTAACCGAGCCGATGCGCCAGTTCTGCCCTTCCGCTTCAGGCCGGGCTAAAGGTGCAGTCGGGCCCGGAGAGCGGCGAGTCTCGCGTACCGGTCACCACCAGGGCATCCCCCGAATCGCCGGAATCCGCGAGGGCGTGCACCACGATGCCTGACGGGGAGGTCGCCGTGCCGGGCGCGGGCGGCGCGCCGCGGTAGCGGAACCGCCGGATGCGCCGCTTGACCTCTCCTCGGTGCTGTGCGCGGGCGACCACTTCCTGGCCGAGGTAGCAGCCCTTGTCGAAACTCACCGCGCCGATGTCCGTGAGTCCCAGCATCTGCGGCAGGAACTTCTCGGAAACCGGTGCGCTCACGAGGCCGAATCCGGCGTCGATGCAGAGCCCGTCGAGATCCTCCGCCGCCCCGACGCCGGACGCGGAGACCAGCGACCAGCCGAAGGGCCGCAGTTCGATGTCGCGGTCCACGGCTCCGCGCGCAAGCGCACGGCCTGGCGGCGTGGCTTCGAGCTTCGAGCGCGCGAAGAGCAGGTACTTCGACAGGTGTGCCGAAAGCGCTTCCACGACGCTGGCGTGAACGATCAGGCTGACGCGGTCCGCCCGCCCGCTCGCCCAGCCGTTGGCGAGGACGCGGCCCTTGATGTTGCAGTACGCCATGGGCAGCCCGGCCCCTTCCTCGAGGGCGTCCATGTCGCAGGTGAGGTAGCCCTGCAGGAACTTCGCGGCGTCCGCTCCGGCGAGCGTCAGTTCGGCCAGCGGGAGGTCGGCGGCGGATGCGTCGGTGGCGGTCCGTGCGATCATCCCAAGGAGTTTAACGCTGTCGGAGGTCGGTGACGGCCCATGACGGAAAGGGGGACGGACGGGGAGGACCGGGGACGGGTGTCCTGGCGGAGCCGGCGGGGGATGCTGGAACTGGACCTCTACCTCGTGCCCTTCGCGGAGCGCGTGTACGCGGACCTCCCCGATGCGGAGCGGCGCGCGTATCGCGAGCTGCTCGAGTGCCACGACTGGGAAATCCTCGACTGGCTGCACGACCGGTCCGCTCCGCCACGGGGCCTCGAGGAGATCGTCGCGCGCGTCCGGGGGGCGGCGTCGTCTTGAGTCCGGGTCCGGAAACGGACGCCGGTCGGCCTGACCCCGAGTACGTCGCGGCGAATCCGCGGTACGAGATCGGCTGGACGCTCGGCTTCGACTGGTTCGTGGCGGTCGGCGTGCTGCACCTGCTCGTGGGCTGCCTGCTTGCCTGGCTCTGGTCGCCCTGGTGGGCGGCGGCGGCCGCCGCGAGCCTCCTCTGGAAGTGGCTGCGCGCCCGTCCGGACGAACGGTACCTGCTCCTCGCCTTCGAGGATGGCCTGGAGGTACGGCGGGGCGAGCGGGTCCTCACGCGCACCGGCCGATGCTGGCTGACGGAAGGCTGGGTGGTGATCCCCACCTCCCGGCGCGTGCTGCCCGTGCGCCGGGGACGGCTCCCGGCTCAGGACTTCGCCCGTCTCCGGCGCGCGGCTCTCGCCGGCGGCTGAAGGACGTCGAGGGGATCGACGGTCGGGTAGAGGACGCTGGGCAGGGCGCGGGCGCCCGTGGCCGGGTAATCCAGGGTGTAGTGCAGGCCCCGGCTCTCGCGGCGCGAACGGGCGCAACGCACCATCAGCTCCGCGACGTGGATGAGGTTGCGCAACTCGATGAGGTCGGGCGACACGCGGTGGTTCGCGTAGTAGTCGTGCACCTCCTGCTTGAGCAGTTCGATGCGGTGCCAGGCGCGCTCGAGGCGCTTGTCGGTGCGCACGATCCCGACGTAGTCCCACATGAATCGCCTGAGTTCCAGCCAGTTGTGTGCGAGCACGACATCCTCGTCGGAGTCGGTCACGCGGCTCTCGTCCCAGGCGGGCAGGTCGGGCGCGTCCGTGGGAGCGCCGGCCATCGCTTCCAGGATGCGCTCGGCGGCGGACTCCGCGAGGACCATGCACTCGAGCAGGGAGTTGCTCGCCAGGCGGTTCGCGCCGTGCAACCCGGTGCAGGCCGTCTCACCGATCGCGTAGAGGCCCTCCACGTCGGTGGCGCCGGACCGGTCCACCACGACGCCGCCGCAGGTGTAATGCGCCGCCGGCACGACGGGGATCGGGTCCCGCGCGATGTCGATCCCGACGGACAGGCAGCGGGCGTGGATCGTCGGGAAGTGCGACTCGATGAAGTCGCGGGAACGGTGGCTGATGTCGAGGAACACGCAGTCGACCCCGAGCCGCTTGATCTCGTGGTCGATCGCCCGCGCGACGACGTCGCGGGAGGCGAGTTCGCCGCGCGGATCGAAGCGGTCCATGAACGGCTCGCCGTCGGGCAGCAGCAGGCGCCCGCCCTCGCCGCGCACCGCCTCGGAAATGAGGAACGAACGCGCTTCCGGGTGATAGAGGCACGTCGGGTGGAACTGGTTGAACTCCATGTTGCCCACCCGGCACCCGGCCCTCCACGCCATGGCGATCCCGTCGCCGGTGGCCCCATCCGGGTTGCTGGTATAGAGGTAGACCTTGCTCGCCCCGCCGGTGGCGAGCACCACGTGCGGGGCGCGAACGAGTTCGACCGCCTCCGTCGTGCGGTTGTACACGTAGGCGCCCAGGACCCGGTTCGGCGAGAACCCGAACTTCTCCGCCGTGATCACGTCGATGGCGAGGCGGTCGGTCAGGAGCGCGATGTTGGGATGCGCGAGCGCGCGATCGACGAGCGTCGTCTCGATCGCCTTGCCCGTCCGGTCCGCGACGTGCAGCACCCGCCGCCGGGTGTGTCCGCCCTCGCGGGTCAGGTGGAAGTCCGCGCCCTCCCGGTCCAGGGTGAGGCCGTACTCCAGCAGCCGCCGGATGGCGTCCGGACCGCGCTCGACGACGAACTGGACGATCTCGGGGTCGCACAGGCCGGCGCCCGCCTGGATCGTGTCGCGCACGTGGCGGGCGACGGAGTCCCGAGGATGCATGACGGCGGCGATGCCGCCTTGGGCGCGGTTCGTCGAGCCGCCCTCGATGCCGTCCTTGGACAGCACCAGGACCCGCGCCCGGTCGGCGATGCGGAGCGCCGCCGCGAGGCCGGCCGCGCCCGCCCCCACGATCAGCACGTCGGCGGTGTGTTGCCGTTCCATCACGGGGGCTAGTATATCGCCGCCCGGATGCGACTCCCCGCCGCTGGTAAAATCCCCATGCCTGGATTGACGGCGGTAACGCGTTCCTTGCCGGTCATCGACCACATCCGCAACTTCTCCATCATCGCCCACATCGCCCACGGCAAGTCGACCCTCTCCGATCGGCTGATCGAACGCTGCGGGGGCCTGGCGGAGCGGGAGATGGAGGCGCAGGTGCTCGACTCCATGGAGCTCGAGCGGGAGCGCGGCATCACCATCAAGGCGCAGTGCGTCACCCTGCGCTACACGACCCGCGCCGGGCGCGAGTGCCAGCTCAACTTCATCGACACGCCGGGCCATGTCGACTTCAGCTACGAGGTGTCGCGCTCGCTGGCGGCCTGCGAGGGCGCGCTGCTGGTCGTGGATGCCGCGCAGGGGGTCGAAGCGCAGTCGGTCGCGAACTGCATCACCGCGGTCGACCAGGGACTCGAAGTGCTGCCCGTCCTGAACAAGATCGACTTGCCGCAGGCGGACCCCGACCGGGTCCGGGACGAGATCGAGACCATCATCGGCATCGACGCGGACGACGCCACGCTCGTCTCCGCGAAGACCGGCGCCGGCGTGGACGGCCTGCTCGAGAAGCTGGTGGCGGAGATCCCGCCGCCGACCGGCGACCCCGACGGCCCCTTGCGGGCGTTGATCGTCGACTCGTGGTTCGACAACTACCTCGGGGTCGTGTCGCTGGTGCGGGTGGTGGGGGGCCAGGTGAAGAAGGGCGACCGGATCGTTGCCCATTCCGTCGGCCAGGTCCACGTCGTCGACGAGGTCGGGCACTTCACGCCGAAACGCCAGTCCCGCGCCGCGCTGTCGGCAGGGGAGGTCGGCTATGTCGTGGCCGGCATCAAGGCGATCCGGGGCGCTCCGGTCGGCGACACGCTCGTACACGCGGGGCGCGCGGACGTCGAGGCCCTGCCGGGTTTCGCCCGGGTGAAACCGCAGGTCTACGCGGGCATGTTCCCGGTCAACTCCGACGACTTCGAGAGCCTGCGCGAGGCGCTCGCGAAGCTGGCCCTGAACGACGCGGCGCTGTTCCACGAACCCGAAACCTCCGACGCGCTGGGATTCGGCTTCCGTTGCGGATTCCTGGGCCTGCTGCACCTCGAGGTCATCCAGGAACGCCTCGAGCGGGAGTACGACCTGGACCTCATCACGTCCGCGCCGACCGTGGTGTACGAGGTGGCGACGCGCGACGGCACGGTGCACGAGGTGGACAACCCGTCGAGCCTGCCGGATCCCGCGCAGATCGCCGAGTTTCGCGAGCCGCTCGCGGACGTGCAGATTCTCGTTCCCCGGGATCACCTCGGCGCGGTGATCAACCTCTGCGTCGAGCGCCGTGGCGTGCAGAAGGACATGCAGTTCACCGGCGGCCAGGTCGCGCTGAGCTACGAGCTGCCGCTGTCCGAGGTCGTGGTGGACTTCTTCGACCGGCTGAAGTCGGTGAGCCGGGGCTACGCCTCGCTCGACTACAGCTTCCGGCGTTTCGCCCCGGCGCCGCTCGTGAAGGTGGACGTGCTCATCAACGGGGACAAGGTGGACGCCCTCGCCACCATCCTGCACCGCGACCGCGCCGAGGCGCGGGGCCGCGAACTCATCCGCAAGATGAAGGAACTCATCCCCAGGCAGATGTTCGACGTCGCGGTCCAGGCGGCCATCGGCGGGCGCATCATCGGCCGCGTGAACGTCAAGGCGCTGCGCAAGAACGTCACGTCCAAGTGCTACGGCGGCGACGTCACGCGCAAGAAGAAGCTGCTGGAGAAGCAGAAGGCCGGCAAGAAACGCATGAAGCAGCTCGGTCGGGTCGAGATCCCGCAGGATGCGTTCTTCGCCGTCCTCAAGGTCGAGCACTGATGGACTTCGCGCCCCTGGAGCGCGCTCTCGGCTACGCGTTCCGCGATCGCGCCCTGCTGCAGCAGGCGTTGACGCACCGGAGCGCCGGCGTCTCCCACAACGAGCGCCTCGAGTTCCTCGGCGACGCGGCGCTCGGCTACCTGGTGGGGCGCCGGCTGTTCGACGCCTTCCCGGACGCCCGGGAGGAAGAGCTGACGCTCATGCGCGCGGACCTGGTGCGCAAGGATGCGCTCGCCGAGGTGGCGCGGGAGATTGCCCTCGGCGAGCACCTGCTGCTCGGTTCGGGCGAGCGCCGCAGCGGCGTCCGCGACCGCACGTCGGTGCTCGCGGATGCTTTGGAAGCGGTCGTGGGGGCCGCGACGCTCGACGGCGGGACCGAGGCGGGCACCGCGGTGGTGGACGCGCTCTTCGGCGCCCGCATCGCGACCTTCGACGGCGCACCCGAGAAGGATGCGAAGACGCGGCTGCAGGAAACTCTCCAGGCGCGCGGCCTGACCCTGCCCGAGTACCTGGTGGAAAGCGACGAAGGCAAGCCGCACGCACGGCGGTACGTCGTGCGGTGCCGGGTGCAGGAACTCGACGCCGAGGCGACGGGGGCGGCGTCCTCCCGCCGGGAGGCGGAGCAGGCGGCCGCACGCTGCGTGCTGGAACGCCTGTCGTGAGCGGCCCGCGCTGCGGCTTCGTGGCCCTGGCGGGGCGCCCCAACGTGGGCAAGTCGACGCTGATGAACCACCTGCTCGGGCGCAAGCTGAGCATCACCTCGCGCAAGCCGCAGACGACGCGGCACAACCTGCTCGGCGTCGACACCCGCGGCGACACCCAGTTCGTGTACCTGGACACGCCCGGCATTCATCGGCCCTCGGGCGAAGGCTCCGGCGCGTCGCGGCCGCGCGCCGGCCGGGCGATCAACCGGTACATGGTCGGCCAGGCAGTGCGGGCGGTGTTCGACGCGGACGTGGTGGTGCTCCTGGTGGAGGCCAGGCCGTGGACGGATGCCGACGGGGAGGCGCTCGAGCAGGTGGCCCGGGCGCGCACGCCCTGCGTCTGCGCCATCAACAAGGTCGACCGGCTGCGCGACCGGCGCGCGTTGCTGCCGATCATCGACGACGTGCGCCAGCGCCACGGCTTCGAGGCCATCGTCCCCATCTCGGCGCTGCGCGGCGAAGGCCTCGACGCCCTCGCCGACGAGGTGGCGGGTCGGCTGCCCGAGGGGCCGCACCTGTTCGGGTCGGACGACGTGACGGACCGTCCGACGGAGTTCTTCCTGGCGGAGATCATCCGGGAGAAGATCATGCGCCGCCTGGGCGACGAGGTTCCCCACCGGGTCGCCGTGGGCATCGAACGGTTCGCCGGTACAGCGGAACTGGCCGAGGTCGACGCCGTCATCTACGTGGAGCGCGGCACGCAGAAGGGCATCGTGATCGGCAAGGGGGGCGCGCGCCTCAAGTCGATCGGCCAGGACGCCCGGCTCGACATCGAGCGGCTTCTGGGACGCCGGGCCATGGTAAGGCTCTGGGTCAAGGTGAAGGCCGGCTGGACGAACGACGAGGCGGTGCTCAAGACGCTGGGGTACCGATGACCGCCCCGGCGCAGCGTCAGCCGGCGTACGTGCTGCACCGGCGCGCCTACCGCGAGACAAGCTCCATAGTCGACTTCCTCACCGTGGAGCATGGGCGCGTGGCCGCGGTGGCGCGAGGTACCCGGGGCAGCCGTGCGCGTCCGGTCGAGCCGTTCTCGCGCCTGGAGGTCGGCTGGCGCGGCAAGGGCCGGCTGGTGACGGTGACGGCGTGCGAGACGGTGCACCGCTGGCGCCTCGACGGTCGGCGGCTGTTCGCGGGCATGTACCTGAACGAACTGATGATGCGTGCGCTGCCGCCCGAGGAGGCGGTCGCCGAGCTGTTCCGGGTCTACGAGGCGGCGCTTGCGACGCTCGAGGCCGGCGAAGACATCGAGCCTACGCTGCGCGTGTTCGAGAAATGCCTGCTGCGGGAGATCGGGTACGGCCTGACGTTCGACGTGGACGCCGCCGACGGGGCCGACCTGCGGGACGACGGCGTCTACGAGTTCGTCGACGGCGAAGGCTTCCACGCCGTGGCCGCGGGAACGCGCGGCGCATGGCGTGGCGCGGTACTCAAGGAGATCGCGCTCGACCGCTACGACGCGCCTGCGGTACGGCGCGCGGCGAAGGCGATACTGCGGCGTGCGCTGAAGCCCCACCTGGG
>JAJDTI010000138.1 GCA_022827245.1 Pseudomonadales bacterium
CGCGAGCGGTCGCGCCCAGAGCCGTCACGCCCCGGCCGGCGCCGCGCACGGTTGCCCCGCGGACGGTCGCTCCTCGTCCTGCGCCACGCAGGGCTGCACCTCGAGCGGCTGCACCGCGGCCGGCGCCCCGTGCGGTTGCCCCGCGGGCGGTCGCTCCCCGGCCTGCCCCGCGTGTGTCGGCGCCCCGCGCTCCGGCCCCGCGACGCGCGGCGCCCCGCCCCGCTCCCCGGCCGGCGTCGCCGCCGCGGGAGCGCCGCGTGGAGCGTTGATCCCGGTCCCGACGGTCGAATCGGGCGGCTGTAGTAGGATGGCGCCGTCGGCACAGGCGGGCGTCGTATAACGGTCATTACCCCAGCTTCCCAAGCTGGAGACGTGGGTTCGACTCCCATCGCCCGCTCCACCTGGCTCCTCCCGAATAGAACGGATGTGACGCCGTGAAGCTGCATCACGGAGCCCGGCTGGTGGCGGGCGTCTTCGTGGTGCTTGCCGTCTCGTCCGGGTTCGGCTTCTACAACCTTGCCGTGTACATGAACGCGCTCTCGGAGCAGCGCGCGTTCACGGTCACGGACATCTCCCAGGCCGTGGGGCTCCTGTTCATCGCGAGCGGTCTCGCGGGGCTCGCCGTGGGACGCCTGATGGCGGTCTGGGATGTCCGGTGGGTCATGGTCGGCGGCGCCGCCGTCGCCGGCGCGGCCCTTTCCCTCATGGGGCATGCCACGGAGGTCTGGCACGTCTGGGTCCTCTACACGGTGTTCGGTGTCGGCAACGCGGCCGTCAGCCTGGTTCCGGGGACGACGGTGGTGACGCGCTGGTTTCCGGGCGCGAACCGCTCCGTGGCGCTTTCCATCGCTTCCACCGGCCTGTCGGTGGGTGGCGTGCTGCTGACGCCGCTCAGCGCATTCGTCATCCAGGCAGTGGGCGTCGAACAGGCCCTGCCCTGGTTCGGCGCGGCGTTCTTCTGCGTGATCGCCCCTGTGGCGCTGCTCACCGTGCGGGACTGGCCTCCCGGTGGGGGCCCGTCCGCGCGACGCGTGGAGCCCCCCGACAACGCCGCCGTCGCCCACGCCCTGCGGTCGCGCTTCTTCGTGGGCGCGGCGGTGGCGTACGTGCTGATGATGGGCGCGCAGGTGGGCGTCATCGCCCACATCTTCAACCACGCGGACAAGGTCGCCGGCCAGTCGGTGGCCTCGTCGTCCGTCGCGACGCTGGCGTTCTGCTCCATCGTGGGGCGGCTCCTCGGGGGGCTCGTGGTCCGGCGGTTCCCCATCCGCGCCTTCACCATGCTGAACGTGGCCGGCCAGGCGGTCGGGATCGCGGCCCTGGCCGTCGCGCAGACCGGCGCGGTGGTCCTGGTCGGGGCCGCATGTTTCGGGGTGACGGTGGGCAACCTGCTCATGCTGCAGCCCCTCCTGATGGCGACGGCGTTCGGCGTACGCGACTACCCGCGGATATACTCCGTCGCCAACCTGTGGATGACGGTGGGCGTCGCCGGCGGTCCCCTGGCGCTGGGGGTGCTGTACGACCTGCTGTCCTACCAGACGGCCTTCCTGGCGGCCTCGGCTGCCTCGGGAGTGGCCCTCGTCGTCTTCTTCGGGGCTGGCGCACTGCCGAAGCCCGGTCGCGTCACGGAGGCGGGAGCGACACGACCATGAGATGGACATCGGCGGTTGCGGTGCTGTGCCTGGCGGTGGCCCTGCCGGGCGCCGGGGCGCTGCCGGCCGAGCTGCCGGACGGGCAGACCGTGCCGAGTCTCGCCCCCATGCTCGAACGCACCACGCCGGGGGTGGTCAACGTCGCGACCTACGCGTCGGTCCGCATCCGCAATCCGTTGCTGGACGATCCGTTCTTTCGCCGGTTCTTCTCGATTCCGGAAGACCGCCGGCGCTATCGCAGGGAGCAGAGCGCCGGATCCGGCGTCATCGTGGACGCCGAGGACGGGTACATCGTGACGAACCATCACGTGGTGGACCGCGCGGACGAGATCGTCGTCGGGCTGACCGACGGCCGCAATCTCCCCGCACGTCTCGTTGGGGTCGACCCGCAGGTCGATCTCGCGGTGCTCCAGGTGGAGGGGGAGGACCTGACCGCCCTGGAGTTCGCCGACTCGGCGGCGTTGCGGGTCGGGGACTTCGTCGTGGCGGTGGGGAACCCGTTCGGGCTCGATCAGACGGTCACGTCCGGCATCGTCAGCGCCCTCGGCCGCAGCGGCCTCGGCATCGAGGGCTACGAGGACTTCATCCAGACCGATGCGTCGATCAACCCGGGCAACTCCGGGGGGGCGCTGGTCGACCTCGCCGGCCGGCTCGTCGGCATCAACACCGCGATCGTGTCACCGAGCCGCTACGGGGGGAGCGTCGGGCTCGGCTTCGCGATTCCGAGCAACATGGTCGCGGCGATCATGGAGCAGCTCGTCGCCCACGGGGAGGTGCGCCGCGGGCGCATCGGTCTCACCGTGCAGGCGCTCGATGCGGAGCTTGCGGCGGCGCTGGGGGTGGACGCCGCGGACGGCGTGGTGGTCGTCGACGTGGAGCCTGGCAGTGCCGCCGACGCCGCGGGGGTCGAGCCCGGGGACATCGTCACCGCCATGGCGGACCGCGAGGTGCGGCGCGTGTCGGACTACCACGGACAGTCGGCGTTGGTCATGGCGGGAGACACCGTTACGTTGCGCGTCGCCCGCGACGGCGAGGAGCTGGCCCTGGAACTCGACGTGGACGACGGCCGCATGGTCAGCGTGCCGGGTGCGCGCGTGGACCCGCGCCTGGCGGGCTCCGTGCTGTCGGATTTCCGGGAGGACGACGACCCGGGCGGGGGCGCCGGCGTGCTCGTCGCGGAGGTGGAGCCCGCCAGCGTCGCCTGGCGCTTCGGCCTGCGCGGCGGAGACATCATCATCGCCGCCAACCGGGGTCGTACGCGGGGCGTCGGCGAACTCTGGCAACGGATCCGCTACGCGCGCCTGGTCCGGCTGCGCATCTACCGCGCCGGCCAGTACGGGAACATCGACCTGCGTTAGGGGTGGCCCTCGTGGCCGCCCGTCCGGGCACGGCCGCGTTCAGTCGAACATGATGACGTTGCGCGCCACTTCGCCGGTTTCGAGTTGCGCGAGCGCGTCGTTGACGTCCTCGAGCTTGATGCGGCTCGAGATCATGTCGTCGAGGTGGAGCTTGCCGGCGAGGTAGAAGTCCACGAAGCGCGGCATGTCGACCCGGAACCGGTTCGAGCCCATGTTGGAGCCCTGCAGCGTCTTCTCGCGGAGGAACTCCGGCCCGTGGATCTCCACCATCGTGCCCACCGGGATCATCCCGATGACGGTGGCCGTGCCCCCGTTCCTGATCATCTTCCAGGCCTGCTCGGTCGTGCTCTTCAGGCCGATGGCCTCGAAGGAGTAGTGGACGCCCCCGCCGGACAGCTCGCGCACGGCGCCGACCGGATCCTCCGCGCCGGCGTCCACGGTGTCCGTGGCGCCGAACTTGCGGGCGAGGTCGAGCTTGCTCGGCGTGGTGTCGATGGCGATGATCCGCGACGCGCCGGCGATGGCGGCGCCGTTGATGCACGAAAGCCCCACGCCGCCGCATCCGATGACCGCCACCGTGGCGCCCGGTTCGACCGCCGCGGTGTGGATCACCGCGCCCACGCCGGTCGTGACGCCGCAGCCGATCAGCGCCGCCCGGTCGAGCGGCATGTCCTCGCGGATCTTCGCGATGGCGTGCTCGTGCAGGAGCATGTACTCCGCGAACGAGGAGAGGTTCAGGAACTGGGCGATCGACTCGCCGCCCTTGCTGAGCCGCGGCGGTTCGTCGCCTCCGCGCTGCAGCTCCGGCTCCTGGCACAGCGACATGTGGCCGGTCAGACAGAACTCGCAATGCCCGCAGAACGCCGACAGGCAGGTGATGACGTGGTCGCCGGGCTTGACGTAGGTGACGTCGGAGCCGACGGCTTCGACGACGCCGGCGGACTCGTGGCCCAGGATCGTTGGCAGGAAGTACGGGTAGGAGCCGTTCTGGAAGTGCAGGTCCGAGTGGCACACGCCCGCCGCCGCCGTACGGACCAGCACCTCTCGAGCGCCCGGGTTGCCGTGCTGGACGTCCTCTATCTCAAGGGGTTGGTTGACTTCCCTCAGTACGGCGGCTTTCATTTCGCACTCCCTTGAGTCGCGTGGCGGGTTGGGTCGATTTCTACCACGGCTGTCAGGGTTCTGGTAGGCCTCGGTTCGAACCGGGGCGCGAGCGTGGACATCGTCTCGCGGGCCCTCGAAGACCTGCGGGGGATGTCCGTGGGCCAGTTCCGCACGTCCTCCCTCTGGCGCACGAGCCCGGTCGACTGTCCGCCCGGTTCGCGGGACTTCATCAACGCCGTGGCGGCGTTCGCCACCGACGCCCCGTCGCCGGAGTGGCTCCTGTCGAGACTCAAGGCGCTGGAACGCCGATACGGCCGCCCGTCGGCGCCGGTGAGGAACGCGCCGCGCGAACTCGATCTCGACCTCCTGCTGTTCGGCGACGTCGTGCGGCGCACGGAGCGGTTGACCCTGCCGCATCCCCGGGCCCTGGAGCGCGGCTTCGTCATGAGGCCGGCGGCGGAGGCCGCGCCGGAGTGGACGTGGCCCGGGGCGGGTCGGACGATCGCCGACATGGCCCGGGGACTGACGACGGACGAGACGCTGAGGCGGCTGCCGCAGTCGCCCGGCGTGGCGGCGGAGCCGGCCGGATGAGACCGGGTGTCGGTGCGGTTCGAGCGCTGCGGTGGCTCGTGGTCGCCTGCGCGATGGCGGCCCCGTCGGTGGGCGCGTACGAAGGGTCCCTCCACCAGGAACTCACCTTCATCGCGGCGAAGCACTTCAACAACTGCGCCGGCGACGCGTCGCTGCCGCGCCTGACGCCCCTGCAGGTGCGCTACATCGCCAAGGCGAACGTCCGCCAGACCGAGTCCAACATCTTTCGGCGCATGACGCGCTGGAACTACTACGACCGGGCGGAACAGCGGCCGAGAAGCATGCTCTGGTTCATCCAGACGCGGATGCACCAGCACTTCAATCGCCTGGTGGCGGAACTCGACGCCGCGGATGCGCTGGCGGACCGCTACTCCGGGCTGGGCCGCGTCGTCAACTACGTGCAGGACATGACTTCCCCGGCGCATGTCGTCCCGGTGTTTACCGCGCGGTGGTGGCGGTGGGACATCAGCGACCGTTTCGACCGGTATCCGGTGGACGTCGACGCCGTCTCGGCCGCCGTCGGCGACGACTGCGCCGATCTCGAGGCGGCCCCGGAGGACTGGGACGCCCTGCTGTCGGCTACCGCCGAGCGCACGCTGGCGGCGGTGCGGGAGCAGATCCCGGGGCTGCCGGTCAGTTGGCAGGCGTTCTGGCGCATCGGCGAGCCGGGAGGGTTCGGCGGCTACGGCGGCGCGGGCAACAACTTCGGCCGGCCCGCGGAGTTCGACTGCGGCGGCAGGAGCCGGTCGGAACGTTGCGTGCTGCTCGAACGGGACCCGCTGTACGAGGCGTTCGCGGCGGACCGGCACCTGGACGCCGTGCGGGCGACCATCACGGCGATGTGGATGTTGCAGCACGGGCTGCCGGGGCTGTCTTCCATGGGTACGTCCGAATGACCGGGCTGCACCTGGGGCTCACGCCGTGGATCGTCTCCGGGATGGCGGACGCCGTCACCCTCGCTCGCCAGGGCGAGCTGGCGGAGTCCTGGGGATACGAGTCCTTCTGGCTGCCGGAGAACCACTTCGGGGGCGAGGGCGCCATACCGGAGCCTCTCATGCTGCTTGCCGCCGTGGCGGCGCGCACCCGGACGCTGCGCCTCGCGACCACGTCCTATCTCCTGCCGCTGCGTAATCCGCTGCAGGCCGCCGAGCAGGTCGCGGTGCTCGACCGCCTGTCCGGCGGGCGGGTGACGCTGGGGGTCGGCCGAGGGTATTCGGCGCAGCTCCTCGGGGCGTTTTCCGTGTCGCCCAAGGACAAGCGCCGCATCTTCGAGTGGTGTCTCGATCACATGATCCGGGCGTGGCGGGGCGAGCCCGTGGCGCTGACGGAGGGCGCGGAGCCGGTGACCGTCGCGCCGCTACCGGTACAACAGCCCCACCCTCCGATCTGGGTGGCGGCCTTCGGTCCCAAGGCGCTGGCCCAGGCCGGCCGGCTGGGCGCGCCCTACCTGGCATCGCCGATGGAGCCCCTCGACCGGCTGCGGGACAACTACACGCGCCACGTCGAGGCCTGCGAGGAGGCGGGACAGCCGGTGCCCGCGGAGGTGCCGGTAATGCGCTCGTGCTTCGTCTCCGAGGACGGGCGGCTCGTCGCCCGCGTACGGGAGGGACTCGAGGCGCAGGCCCGGCGCATGGCGGCGGAGTCCGGCGGACGCATGGCGCGACGCTTCTCCACCGCGGTCGACGACTGGGCGCTGGTAGGCGACCCCGTGGCGGTCCGGGACCGCGTCGAGATGTACCGGGAGGAACTCGGCATGACCCACCTGGTGGTGACGCGGCTGCGCATCAACGTCGACGCCGCGTCCGCAGAGCGCTCCGTGGAGACGATGGCCGGGCTCCTGTCGTAGGGGCGACCCTCGTGGTCGCCCGTCCCCTGCACGCGATCAATAGGTCGCGAGGTTGTCCACCTGGAGGTAGCGCTTCAGGTAATACGTGCCCGCGTAGAAGGGCGCTGTGTCCGCCACGGCCACGAACACCTTGAAGACGTAGTTGCTGCCGATCAGGACGAGGATGGTGGCGACGGTGAAGTCGCCGGCCAGGAACGCGGCGCCGAAGGTCACGGAGATGACCGTGATCGAGTCCACGAGCTGGCTGGTCAGCGTCGAGAAGCAGTTGCGGACCCAGAGGTGCCGGCCGCGCGTCAGCCGCTTCAGGAAGTGGAACATCTGCACGTCGCAGAACTGCGCGGCGATGTAGGCGAGCATCGACGCGAACACCGCCCCCGACGTGCAGGCGAAGATCAGTTCGAAGAGCTCGACGCTGCCGGAGATCACGTCGCCGTTGGGCATGGCGACCTCCTCCGCGAGCTCGAGGACCTGCCAGGGCGGCTGCGCCTCGGCCGCGGGGATCGCGCTGCCGAGCCAGAGGCAGCCGAGGATGAAGAAGTTGAGGACGAACCCGACGCCGACCAGGAAGTTGGCGCGGCGCCGGCCGTAGAGTTCGCTGATGAGGTCCGTGCACAGGAAGGTCAGGGGGTAGGGGAGGACGCCGACGGCGAGGGTCATCGGGCCGAGTTCGATGAACCGCGTGATGCCGATCACGTTGAGCAGGGTCATCGCGCAGAGGAAGAAGCCCGCGAGGACGATGAAGACACGTTCGCGCCGCTCGGCGAGGTCGACGTCCTTCCCTATGCCGGGGACCGCGCGGGCGGTCTCGCTCACCGTTCCACCTGTCCGAGGTTGGCATGCAGGACGGCGCCGTTCAGGACCGGGCTCTCGGCCGCGAACAGCAACGCGGCCGCGATCTCGGCCGGCTCGATGAGCCGTCCGAAGGCCGACATGGCCGAGACCGACGCCATCGCGTCGTCGGGCACGTGCTCGCGCAGCATCTCGGTGTCCGTGAAGCCCGGGCAGACACAGGCCGTGTGGATGCCGGTCCCCGCGAGGTCCTGACAGGTGGCCCGCATCATCCCGACGATGGCGTGCTTCGACACGACGTAGCTGAAGCTCCCGGGCACCGCCTTCTCGGAGAGGGTGGAGCCAACGTACAGGATGCAGGACCCTGCGCCCATGTGGGGCAGCACGTGGCCGTTCAGCGTGTTGGCCGCCACCACGTTGGTTTCCAGTATCGCGCGCAGGGCATCGCTCGGCGTGGCGAGCGCCGTGTCGTTGACGAGCCGCGACGCGTTGTGCACGAGGGCGATCCGGTCCGCGGCCGCGAGCGGCGGCGCGAGCGCCTCCGCGATGTCCTCGAGGAAGGTGGGGCGGGACAGGTCGCAGCGGATGTGCGTCACGCCCGCCACGGGGCAGGGGCGCCGCGAGAGGTTGACCACCGCGTAACCGGCTTCGAGAAAGGCCTCGGCGGCGGACGTGCCGATGCCGGCCGACGCGCCGGTGACGAGCAGGAGGTTCACTCCGGGGCCGTCCAGGTGGCGCGTGCCCACTGCCCCGGGCCGGAGGAGACGCGCAGCGTCATCGCCGACACGGGAAGGGCCGCGATCCGCTCGTCGCGCCGCAACTCCTCAAGGAACCAGCGGGCGAGTTCCTCGACCGTGACGTTGCGCAGCGGCAGGGTCTTCACGTCGCGGTGGGGCAGCGAGAGGCGCTCTCCGGCGAACTCGACCACGGTGGTCTCGCCTTCCTCGAGGATGGCGAGATGCGGGCTCTTGCCGGGCAGCAGGAGCACCTCGTCGAGGGCGTCGCAGAGCTCCGCGAGCTTCGACTTCGGCACGTTGTAGTCGAAGCACAGTCCGCCGTCGCCGACGGCGCCGTCGAACGTGGCCTCGACCTGGAAGTTGTGGCCGTGGAGGTTCTCGCGCTCGGTCGGGGAGAAGACGGTGAAATGCGCGGCGGAGAAGTGATGGGACTCCTTGGCGATCTCGATGGTGACGGACGCGGCCACGGGGCAGGCTCCGTCAGGCCAGCACGGCTTCCGCGAAGTCGCCGAGCGTGGGGAAGGTCCACGTCGGCTCGACGTCCGCGTCAGGCGCCGCGCCCGGGCCGCCGCGGTTGCGGTCGATCCACACCGTCGCAAGTCCCATCGCGGATGCGGGCGCGATGTCGTGGTAGAGGCTCTGCGCGACGTGCAGCACGCCGGAAGGCTTGACGCCGATCACGTCGAGGGCGGCCTCGAACGCCTTCGGGTCCGGCTTGTAGACGCCGCTGCGTTCGGCCGTCACGACGTGTGCGAAGTCGACCCCCAGGGTCTCGTTGGTCCGGGCGAACAGGGCGTCGTCGGTGTTGGAGATCACCGCCAGCTCGAAGCGCTGGGCCAGTTCTCCGAGCGCCTCAAGCGTGTCCGGGAACGGCGGCCAGGCCGGCAGGCTCGCCGGAAAGCCGTCGAGCTCCTCCTCGGTGGGGACGAAGCCGAGCCGTGTGCCAAAACGGCGCAGCACCGTGCGCAGGATGTCTTCGTACCGCCCGCCCTCCGCCTGCACGACCGTCTCGGTCTCGGCGAAGAACTCCAGTATGAAATCGTCGATGACGTGGCAATCGTGTCGCAGCAGGACGGGCTGCAGGTAGTCCACGATGCCGCGCTGCCAGTCGATGAGGGTGCCGTAGCAGTCGAACGTGAGGACGTCGAAGCGTTCGGCGTCGAGGTGCAAAATGGCGTCTCCTTCGGGCGAACGGGCTATTTTACTGGATCGGCCGTTGGTCAAGGCTCGCTGGGGGGGTGCCTGATCCAATGATGACTTCGCCAGTTGCGGGCTCGAGGGTGACGGATACGAGCGCCTCGTCTCGGGGCGCTGTGATCGACGATCGGGAGAACACCGGCAGGTTGGAGCCGCCCTGTCGTCGCGCTGAGGGGGCGACCAAGGCGTCGAGGCCAAGGCGGACTGCTTCTGCCCCAAGTCGGTTGCAGAACGCGTAGTCGGACTCGTGAGTCAGCTCTGGCCACTCGCTCGATTTGTGGCGTAGGTCCTTCTCCGAGCCCTCGAAAGAGCAGGAGAATCGCTGGTAGAACGCTCGCCTGCGACGCACCGGGCTGCCGGCGAAACTGGCTTTGAACCAGTAGGCTACTTCAGCTTCGGCTGTCTCAGCTTCCAACGAACCGTAGAACACAGGGAACGACCCATCTGAGAATCGGGTCTTCCACCTGCGGCGACGCTTCCGAGCGAACGGCTCCGCGCACAGGCTCTCTGGGGAAGTGCGGTAGCCTGACTGCGCGAGTAGCTCCATCAGTTCGAGTTGGCCGTCTTCATCGAGTCCCAGCTCCCGCAGAAAGTCCTCGTCCGCCTTGAGACTGGCGAGCCGGTACACATGTCGCTCGACGCCGTAACTGGTCGCTATCGCCGCAAGGAGACCTACCTCCGCAGACGACCGGCTCCGATTATCGGCCGGCGGCGGCATCGACGTAGTCCCGCACCAGCAGGAGATCTTCCATTGATCCCCCCAGCAGGAGACTCATTGGGTCTCGCTGATCGAGCAGTTCTTGGGGCTCGCGCAGCCAACCGTTTTCGGTGTCCAGGTCTCGGAAGAGCATCGACAGCGTCTTTCTGATCTCGAACAGGTGAGCGATTCGATCCCGAACGTCACGACCGGACAGTGCCTCCCTGCCCTCGAGGAAGGGTCCTACCAACTCTAGATCAGTTTCGTTGAACCCTAGTAGAAGGGCGGCATCGGCTTCGGTCAACGCCCAGTCTTCCATCAGCCGCTTCAGAAACTGGACGGGTCCGGCAAGGCGCCTGGGCACTGAGACCCTTGCCGTGCTTCGCGATAGCCCTTGGCGGAAGCTCGTTCCAGGCGGATCGGTCAAGGCGCGTTCCGCGAACCCGTAGTCGCGCCAGCTTCGCAGGTAGCGTGAGCGTACGCGTGTCAGGTACAGACCCGCGTTGGGACGAGTGCTTGTGCGTGGCTCGTTGAGGTGCCGCGTATGCCTCGACGGGGTCAGGTTGCCTTGAGTCTCGCTGCCCGGCGAGTGCGATGCGGTTGCCGTTAGTCCGGTCACTCGGAGGCCTCCACTTCTATGCGGTCAAGTAAGCTGTCGAGCAGTTGGTACTGGTGATCGATGCGGTCGCTGATCGAGCTTCGGCTTTGGCTGTACTTCGTCTGGCAGAACACCTCGAGCGCGCCAGAGTCTTCGGGATCGACCGTTACATTGGCCGATGATCTCCATCCGCCGGGCAAATTGCCGAGGTCGGCAGAGATGACCGGGAAGTGCTCCGTCGCGCCAATCCGTGCAGCGTCAACGTGCGCGGTGTTTCCGCTGAACTTCGCAAGGTGTTGCGTTGCGTTTCCCTCGGCCTTGAGCCGAAGCATGACCGTGATGGCGTCCGTTTGGACGACCACGTCGGCGCAGGCTTGAGGCAGCGCCTCGGAGATCAAGCCGATACACTGCTTGCAGGTGTTCGTGTCGCGTAGTTTGAGATTGAAGAAGTCGATCTTCAGTCTTGCGGCCTTGAGGTCGACCGAAGCGTTGCCCCCGAACATCCGGATCCGGACGCGGGCTTCGGATGGTGTTTCGCTTGGCGACAGATGCATGTTTGCAGGGTCGAGGGCGAACGGGTAGCTCTCTCGGATGCCCCTGAAGATGCGTCGGAGAATCTCGGGGGCTTTTGGCACGATGTCGAACAGGGGGACCGCGAAGTCAGCTTCGTACCCGATGGTCAGCCATTCTACGGACGCCTTCATGACTTGGCCTTCTCCAACGCAGTTCCCGTTCGAAACGGGTAGCTTGCCGAGGCGGCGTCTCGGCAGCGGGCGAAGTCTACCAAAGCGCCACTCGGCGGCTGTCAGGCTTCTGGTCGTGGTTTGGCCGGGACTGGGACGTCCGGGTTCGGATTCGAAGGCGGGTGACTGGCGTCGCCGTTCATTCCGTCCGGATCTGCGAGGTGATCAGGCCGCAGAAGCTCTCCGTGGCGCGTTCGAACACCCATCCCATGTGGCGGCCGCAGCCCTCGCAGTAGGCGAGGCGCCAACTGAAGCCGGGGAACCAGGTGTCGGCGGCGTTGGGACGTCCGTGGACGTCGACGCCCGGGGCTTCCGCATAGCAGGAGAAGCGGTGGGTGACGCCGTAGGGGTTCGTCATGGCGTGCTCGTGCGCCCCCATGACCTCGATGCGGTCCGCGACGTGGCCGATGACGTGCTCGCAGGTCGCGCAATAGAGATAACCCTTGCGCGGACGGTCGCTCGGCTCGATGAGGTCCTTGAGCTTCGGGTCGAGCGTCTCCGGAGTGGTCTTGTCCAGCACGTCCGACATGCGGGGCGCTCCCGGGTCGTGTCGCGGTTCCGATTGTGTCGCTGTCGCGTGGGCGATGGCAACCGCCTGACCGGTGCCGGCCCGGTCAGGCGATGAGCGTCTTGAGGTCCACGAGCGGATCGGCGAGCCGGGCCGCGTCGACGGGTTTGCCGACGAGCTGCCGGCAGGCCATGAACTCGCGGGGCGAGTTGACCGCGTCGGCCGCGACGAGCGTCCCGTTCTTCAGGTGGAACACCGCGAAGCGGCGGGCCTCCGGGTCGCCGCGGGTCACGGTCGTGTCCCCGTCCGCGGAGAATCCCACCATCTGCAGCTTGAGGTCGTACTGGTCGGACCAGAACCACGGCACGCTGGAGTAGACCCGGTCCTGACCGAGCATGTTGGCCGCGGCGACGCGCGCCTGCTCCATCGCGTTCGGCACGGACTCGAGCCGCAGGCGCCGGTCGAGCAGCGCATTCGGGTGGTTCGTGCAGTCGCCCGCCGCGAGGATGTCCGGGTCCGCGGTGGTGCAGCGCTCGTCGACGATGATCCCGTCTCCGCACGGCAGCCCGGCGTCGGCGGCGAGCTCCACGCTGGGGACGATGCCGACGCCGACCACGACGACATCGGCGGGAATCTCCGATCCGTCGGCGCACCGGACGCCGGTCACCGCGTCCGTACCGACGAAGGCCTCGGCCCTGGCGTCGGTGCGGATCGTCACGCCGGCGTCGCCGTGCAGCGTGTGGTAGAAGGCCGACATCGCGGGCGTGGTCACGCGCTGCAGTATCCGCTCCTCCATCTCGACCACGGTGACCGACAGTCCCGCCGCCACCGCCACCGCCGCGACTTCGAGCCCGATGTAGCCCCCGCCGACGACCGCCAGCCGCCGGCCGGGCACCAGGTCGGCCTTGATGGCGTCCGAGTCGGCGATGGTGCGCAGGTAGTGGACGCCGGGCAGGTCCGCCCCGGGAATATCCAGGATGCGCGGACGCCCCCCGGTGGCGAGGAGCAGCTTGTCGTAGCCGATTTCTCCGCCCCCTTCGAGCGCGACGGTCTTCGCGTCCCGGTCCACGCCGGCCGCCCGCGCGGCCATCCGCACGTCGACATCCTTGTCCGCGTAGAACTTCTCCGCGCGGAGATAGACGCGGTCGAGCCCCTGCTCGCCCGCCAGGTACTGCTTGGACAGCGGCGGACGCTGGTAGGGAATGTGCGGCTCGTCGGCCAGGATGACGAGTTCGCCCGCGTAGCCCTCCTGCCGCAGACTCGCCGCGGCCTACCCCGCGGCGTGGCCGCCGCCGACGATCACGAACGCCATGGTGTCCTCCCCTGGAACGAGCGGCGGGAGCGTAAGCGACTGGCGACGCCTGGTCCATCGCAGGTCGGTTCGGCTGGGCGACACCGGCCGTGGTCCTCCTCGATTTCCCCACGGCCGTGGACGTATCCTTGATCGCGTAGCTTGGCGGAGGAGGGCGTTTGCGGCGTCTCTGGCGACTGGACGTGCATGTCGTGGCCGCATGCCTCATCGGCGGGGCGTGGGGATGCGCCGATCGCGCCGCCGAGCCCGGGCAGGAGGGCGACGCAGCGGGCTCCGTGGGCGTCGTGAACTCGGCCCTGGTCACGCCCGTCCACGTCCG
Organism: Pseudomonadales bacterium; assembly: GCA_022827245.1. Classification (GTDB taxonomy): domain Bacteria; phylum Pseudomonadota; class Gammaproteobacteria; order Pseudomonadales; family Azotimanducaceae; genus VXNE01. The sequence continues at coordinate 13,452 of JAJDTI010000138.1, forward strand.
TGTCGCGCCCGCCGGCATGGCCGATCTCAATCGCGAGACGACGGCCGCGGGCGTGGTGGAGGCGTTTCGGACCGCCACCGTGGCGGCGGAGACGCATGGCCGCGTCACCCTGCGCTCCGTGGAGCCCGGCGACCGGGTCGAGGCCGGACAGGTGCTGGTCAACCTGGACAGCGAACGCGCGCGCATCGCCCGCGACGAAGCGCGCGCGATGGTGCGCGCGAGGGAGATCGACGTCCGCGAGGCCCACAACGAACTTCAGCGCGGCCGGGACCTGCACGCCCGGGAGTTCATCAGCCGGGATGTTCTCGAGAGCCTCCACTTCGCGCAGGCGCGGGCAGCGGCGGGGCTGCGGGCGGCACGCGCCCAGCTGGCTGCCGCCGCGCGCGTGCTCGCCGACGCGGAGGTGCGGGCGCCGTTCCCGGGCATCGCCGAGCACGTCCACGTGCACGAGGGCGACTACGTCAATCCCGGCACGCCGGTAGCGACGCTGGCGGACTTCTCCAGGGCGCGCATCAAGGCGGGGATCACCGCGCGTGAAGCGGCCGTACTTGAGGGGGTCGGTCATGCCGAGCTGACCCTCGACGTGCTCGGCGCCGAGCCTTTGCGGGCCAGGATCAACAGCGTGGCCCGGGTGTCCGAACCCGCCACGGGCACCTACGCGCTGGAACTGTGGCTGGAGGGCATCGCGGAAGATGCGCGCGGCGGACTTCGGGAAGGGATGCTGGCGACGGTCCATCTTCCCCACGGCGGTTCGGCGGCGCGGCTGACCGTGCCGAGCGCCGCCGTGTTCCGGCGCGACGGCGCCATGCACGTGTTCGTCGTGAACGAGGGACACGCTTCGCTCCGGCCGGTACGCACAGGACGCAGCAACGGCCCCGTCATCGAGGTCGTGGACGGCCTGGCGGCGGGCGAGGTCGTGGTGACGGACGGTCAGTTCGCCCTGCGCGACGGCGCGTCGGTCATCGTCGAAGACTGAGTTTCCATGGAACCGATCCTGCGCTTCTTCATCGAGCGCCACCTGCTGGTCAACATCATGGCGGGCTCCCTGGTCGTGCTGGGGTTCCTCTCGGCGACCAGCCTGGACCGCGAGTTCCTGCCGAGCATCGACGCGACGCAGATCTTCATCACCGCCAATCTCCCTGGCGCCAGCGCCCGGGACATGGAGACGAAGATCACCATACCCATCGAAGAGGCGCTCGAAGGGGTGGAGGGCATCGACCACTTCACCACGGTGGTCTCCGACAACACGTCCTTTACCACCGTGGAGCTCTACGACGACTTCGATGCCGCCCGCATCGAGGCGGCGGAGGTCGACCTGCGCGCGGCGGTCGACCGCATCACCGACTTCCCGCCGGAGATGGAGGACGAGCCCACCTTCCTGCGGCTCGATCCCGGGCTTGCGATGGTTGTCGAGGTGCTGCTGTCCGGGCCCGAACCGGCTCTGAGCCGGGCCGCGGAGGACCTCGAAGACCGATTGGAGCGCCTGGACGCGGTCAGCGACGTGGTCCCGGTGGGCCTGCAGGACCCCGAGGTGCGCATCCTGGTCGACCCGATCCTGGCCCGGGAACACGGCGTCACCCTGGCCGAGGTCATCTCCGCGGTGAGCCGGCGCAATGTCTCGAGCACGGGCGGCGTGCTCGAGAGTGCGGAGGCGCGGCGCCAGGTCGTCATGTGGAGCCGCTTCGAGGATCCCGCCGACGTTGGCGAGACGATCCTGCGTTTCCGCCCCGGTGCGGGCGCGCTACGGATCCGCGACATCGCGCGTATCGAGCGTGGGCGTGCGGACACCGGCCTGATCGTGCATGGCGACGGCCTGCGCGGCGTCGTGCTCGTCGTGAAGAAACGGGTGGGCGTGGACCTCATCGACACGGTGGAGCAGGTACAGGCCGAACTCGCGCGGACTCCGCTGCCCGAGGTGGTCGAGGCCCGGCCGATCAACGACGAGTCGGTGATGGTGGAGAACCGGCTCGACCTGATGTTCACCAACGGCCTGATCGGAGTCCTGCTCGTCACGGGCGTCCTGTTCCTGTTCGTCAAGCCCGGGCCGGCGCTCTGGATCCTGGTGGGCATCCCGGTGGTGTTCATGGCGGCGCTGATCCTCGTGCCGCCGTTCGGCATGACGCTGAACCTGCTTACGCTGACCGGGTTCATCGTCGTGCTCGGCATGGTCGTGGACGATGCCGTGGTGGTCTCTGAACGGATCGTCGTGAAAAGGGCGCAGGGACTCTCACCGGCGGATGCGGCGCTGGCCGGCGCACGGGAGATGCTGGCGCCGGTCACTGCGGCCGCCCTGACCACGGTGCTGGCCTTCCTTCCGCTGACCGTGCTCGGCGGTCTGCCGGGCAAGATCATGTGGCAGATCCCCACGATCGTGGTGATCGTCATGATCTTCTCCCTGTTCGAGTCCTTCTTCGTCCTGCCGGCGCACCTCTCGACCCTGGGGGGTCGCGCCAATCTCGCGAAGCGGCGCTTCATGGAGGTGCTCGAGGCGCTCTACCGGCGGGCGCTCAAGCGCATCCTCCGGCATCGCATGGCGGCGCTCGCGGTCGCACTCGCCGCGTTCGCGGCGGTCATGGGCGTCGTCCGGCCGCTCGTCCCCTTCGTGCTGTTCCCGCAGAACGACGCCGACCGCCTGATGGTCAAGATCGAGACGCCGCCGGGGACGGCGCTCGAACGGACGGAAGCCGTGGCCGTGGACCTGACGAAGCAGATCCTCGAGGTCACGGCGGACGACATCGAAGTCGTGACGAGCCGGGTAGGCCACCAGAACACGACGGCGCTGGAGAAGGGATTCGGAGAGGCGGACAACGAAGCGCTGCTCATCGTGCAGTTCCGGAAGTTCGACCGCACCCACACCAATGCGCAGTGGATCGAGTTGCTGCCGTCGGCCCTCACGGTGCCGGGCGATGTCGATGTCGTGTACCAGTCCGAGTTCTTCGGCCCGCCGACGGACCTGCCGGTCACCGTGCACGTGCTCTCCAACGAAGACGAGGTGCGGCGCGGCGTCGCCTTCGAGATTGCCCGCTACCTCGAGGGTATCCCCGGGGTCGTCGAGGTCGAGGTGGACGAACGCCCGGGCACGCCGCAGGTCGAGCTGAACCTGAACTACGAGAAGCTCGCGCTGCGCGGCCTCGATCCGGCAACCGTGGGCCAGACCCTGGCGGCGGCCTTTTACGGCTTCGAGGCCAGCGAACACCGGGACCTCCAGCACACGACCGAGTTCCGGGTGCAGTTCGACCCGGCAGCGCGGGGCGACCTCGACGCCCTCCTGGAGACGCCGGTGCAGGCCCGGGACGGCGCACTGGTGCGGCTGCGCGATGTCGTGGACCCGATGGAGGTGCCGTCGGTGAGCCGGATCTACCACCGGGACGGCTACCGGGCGGCCACGGTTCGCGCGAGCTTCCTGGAGTCAAGCGACCTGACCGCCCTGACCTTCGCCGCGCGGATGGAAGACGAGCTGTTCCCGCGCTTCGCGGACATCCCCGGACTCTTCGTCTTCAATGGCGGCGAGGCCGTGGAGACGCAGAAGGTGACCGCCCGGATGGCGGTCGCGGCCCTGCTCGCCGTCGTCGGCATCTCCGTCGTCATCTGGCTCATGCTCGGCTCCCTGCTCGAGGCGCTCTTCGTGATGCTGGTCATCCCCCTCGCGATCGCCGGCGTGATCGTGGTCTTCTTCCTGCACGGGCAGGCGCTCAGCATGTTCGCCATGCTCGGGTCGATCGGCCTCGCCGGCATCGTGGTCAACGGTTCGATCGTGATGGTGGACGCGATTCACCGGCGGCTCGGGGACCGCGACGGCCTGTCCCGGGAGGAGGCGACCGGCGAGATCATCGAGGCGGTGACGGAACGGCTGCGGCCGATCATGGTCACCACCCTGACGACCCTGGGCGGCGTGCTGCCGAGCGCCTACGGCATCGGGGGGTACGACACCATCGTCAGCATCATGTCGCTGGCCATCGGCTGGGGTCTCGCCGTGTCGACCCTGGTCACGCTGTTCCTGGTGCCCGTGCTCTATTCGCTGGCCGGCGACACCCGCCGCCTCGCGCGGGGTCCGGCGGTGCGCAGTGCGGTATTCCGTCGGCGGCCGGCCGCGGTCGCGGGAAGACCTGATCCAGCCTGACCGTCCTACGAAACGGCGCCGTTCGCCTGGGCGTCCGCCGCCAGGATGCGCTTCAGGAACCGCCCCGTGTGCGACCGGCGGTTCTTCGCCACCTGCTCCGGCGTGCCCTCCGCGACGATCTCGCCCCCTCCGGAGCCCCCCTCCGGTCCGAGGTCCACGACCCAGTCCGCGGTCTTGATCACGTCGAGATTGTGCTCGATGACCACGATCGTGTTGCCCTGGTCGCGCAGGCGGTGCAGGACGGCGAGCAACTGCTCGATGTCCTGGAAGTGCAGCCCGGTGGTCGGTTCGTCGAGGATGTACAGCGTGTTGCCCGTGTCGCGCTTCGACAGCTCGCGCGAGAGCTTCACCCGCTGCGCCTCGCCCCCGGAGAGCGTGGTCGCGCTCTGGCCGAGGTGGATGTAGGAGAGGCCCACGTCCATCAGCGTCTGGAGCTTGCGGGCGAGGATCGGGACGGCGTCGAAGAACTCGCGCGCCTCCTCGACGGTCATCTCGAGGACCTCGTGGATGTTCCGACCCTTGTAGCGGACGTCGAGGGTCTCGCGGTTGTAGCGCTTGCCCTTGCAGACGTCGCAGGGCACGTAGATGTCGGGCAGGAAGTGCATCTCGACCTTGATGACCCCGTCTCCCTGGCACGCCTCGCAGCGCCCGCCCTTCACGTTGAAGCTGAAACGCCCCGGCCGGTAGCCGCGCGCCCGCGCCTCGTGCGTCTGCGCGAACAGTTCGCGGATCGGGGTGAAGAGACCGGTGTAGGTCGCGGGGTTGGATCGCGGCGTCCTGCCGATGGGGCTCTGGTCGATGTCGACCACCTTGTCGAGGTGCTCGATCCCGACGATCTCCCGGAACGGCTTGGGGATGACGGCGGTAGCGTTGTTCAGGCGCCGCGCGGCGATGGGGTAGAGGGTCTGGTTGATGAGGGTCGACTTGCCGGACCCGGACACCCCGGTGACGCAGGTGAACAGGCCGGCCGGAATGCCCAGGGTCACCTTGCGCAGGTTGTTGCCGGTGGCCTCCACCAGCCGGACGATCCGCTCCGGGTCGGCTGGCTTCCGGCGCCCGGGCAGGGCGATGCGGCGCCGGCCGGAGAGATACTGGCCGGTGAGCGAGTCCTCGCAGTCCTCGATCCGGTCCAGGGTACCGGCGGCCACGATTTCGCCGCCGTGGAGCCCTGCGCCCGGACCGATGTCGACGATGTGGTCCGCCGTGCGGATCGCCTCCTCGTCGTGCTCGACGACGAGCACGGTGTTGCCGAGGTCGCGGAGGTGAGTGAGCGTGCGCAGCAGGCGGGCGTTGTCCCGCTGGTGCAGTCCGATCGACGGCTCGTCCAGGATGTACATGACGCCCACGAGCCCCGCGCCGATCTGGCTCGCCAGGCGGATGCGCTGCGCCTCGCCGCCGGACAGCGTCTCGGCGCTCCGGTCCAGGGTGAGGTAGTTGAGGCCGACGTCGACGAGGAAGCGGAGCCGGGCGCGGATCTCCTTGACGATCTTCTCGGCGATGGCCCCGCGCGCCCCCTCGAGTTCGAGTCGCGAGAAGTACTCGAGGGTGTCCTCGACGGAACCTGAAGTGATCTGGGGGGCCGTCCTGCCGTCGATGTAGACGTGGCGGGCTTCCTCGCAGAGGCGCGCCCCCCCGCAGGCGGGACACGGACGGACCGTGAGGTACTTCTGCAGGCTCTCCCGCACGGCCGAAGACTCGGTTTCGTGGAAGCGGCGCTCCATGTTGGGGATGACGCCCTCGAAAGTGTGCCGGCGGTGCACCTTGTCGCCCCGGTCGTTGACGTAGCTGAAGTCGACGCGGTCGCGGCCCGAGCCAAACAGGATGGCGTCCTTCTGTTTCTTGCGGAGCTTCCGGAACGGCGTGTCCACCTCAAAGTCGTAGTGCCGCGCGAGGGACTTCAGGAGGTGGAAGTAGTACACGTTGCGGCGGTCCCATCCGCGGATGGCGCCGTCGGCGACGCTCGCGCCGGGGTCGGACACGACGAGGTCGGGGTCGAAGTACTGCTTGACGCCCAGGCCGTCGCACTCCTTGCAGGCGCCGACGGGGTTGTTGAACGAGAACAGCCGCGGCTCGAGTTCACTGATGCTGTAGCCGCAATGCGGGCACGCGAACCGCGAGGAGAAGATCAGGTCCTGCGCTTCGCCCTCGATGAAACTCACCATCGCGACGCCCTCGGCCAACTCCAGGGCCGTCTCGAACGACTCGGCCAGACGTTGCTGCATGTCGGGCCGGACGCGCAGGCGGTCGACCACCGCCTCGATGGTGTGTTTCCGGTTCTTGTCGAGCTGTGGGGGGTGATCGAGGTCCGTCACGATGCCGTCGATGCGGGCGCGGATGAAGCCGTTCGCGGTCAAATCGTGAAAGATGTGCAGGTGCTCGCCCTTGCGGTCGGTGATCACCGGCGCCAGCAGCATGATGCGGCTGCCCTCCGGCAATGCCAGGACCTGGTCCACCATCTGGCTCACGGTCTGCGCGGCCAGCGTCGCCCCGTGGGTCGGACAGCGCGGTTCGCCGACCCGGGCGAACAGCAGGCGCAGGTAGTCGTAGATCTCCGTGATCGTGCCGACGGTGGAGCGGGGGTTGTGCGACGTGGACTTCTGTTCGATGGAGATGGCCGGCGAGAGACCCTCGATGTGGTCGATGTCCGGTTTCTCCATCATCGAGAGGAACTGGCGGGCGTAGGCCGACAGGGACTCGACGTAGCGCCGCTGGCCCTCGGCGTACAGGGTGTCGAAGGCGAGGGAGGACTTGCCCGACCCGGAGAGGCCCGTAATGACGACGAGCCGGTCCCGGGGAATGTCGAGGTCGATGTTCTTGAGGTTGTGGGTGCGCGCGCCGCGCACCGCGATCGAGGTCATCGAGCTTTGCATTCAGAGCGTCCGGGAACGGCGCCAAAACACGTCAAAATACGCCCTCGCCAGCGGCGTGGCAACCGCATCTTTGGGGTGAGCAGGGGGTGATGGCCGACACGGTGCGGGGACGATTTCGGCATGCCGATCGGGCGGAATTCTGTAGGCGGCCCCGGTGCGTTCCGATATAGTGCCCGGCAGGGTCGGCACACGCGGAAGAGGGGTAGTCAGGCATGGCGCGGGGGATCAACAAGGTCATTCTCATCGGCAATCTCGGACGCGATCCGGAGACCCGCTACACGCAGGATCAGCGGCCCGTTACGAACTTCAGCGTCGCCACCAGCGAGTCTTGGCGGGACCGCAACACCAACGAGCAGCACGAGCAGACCGAGTGGCACGATGTCGTCTGCTTCGCGCGTCTCGCCGAGATATGCGGCGAGTACCTGCGGAAAGGCTCCAAGGTGTACATCGAGGGCCGGCTGCAGACCCGCTCCTGGGAAGGTCAGGACGGCGTAAAGCGCTACCGCACCGAGGTCATCGCGCGCGAGATGCAGATGCTCGACAGCCGCGGCGCGGCGCAAGGCGGCGCCGGGGCCGGGGGCGGCTACGACCAGCCGCCGCGTGAGGCGGGCAGCCGGGAGGGGGGCTTCCGTGAGGGGGGCATGCCCGCGCAGCGAAGCTCCGGCGCCATGGCCGGTGGCGGCGGCGGCAGCCCGGACCGCGGCGGCGACCTCGACGACGGGTTCGACGACGACATTCCGTTCTGAACGGAACCGGAGGCGATGGAGCAGTCCGTGTTACGGCAACGACGGGAGCGCCTGCTGGCGGATCTGACTCGCGCGGCCAAAGCCCTCGACCCGGCAGAGGCGGCTGCTCTGGCCGCCGAAGCGCTGCCGCTTGACAACGAGGTCCTCCGGGCGGGTGAGGGCGCGTCTCCCGACGACGGGCAGTTCGAGTACCTCGGGAGCGAATGAGCGTCACGCGCTCAGAGGACGCTCAGAGGAAAAGCAGCAACAACGTCCCGAGCGCGATCCGGTAGAGCACGTAGGGCGTCATCCCTGTGCGCTGCACGAGGGCGATGAACGCCGCGATGCATGCGTACGCGCACAGCGCCGACAGCGCGAAGCCGATGGCGAGGTCGTCCCATGCGGGAGCGTGCGCGTCCGTAGCCGCATCGGCCGCCGAGAGTAGCGCCGCCCCGGCGATCGCCGGTATCGCGAGCAGGAACGAGAAGCGAGCCGCTCCCTGACGGGATAACCCGAGAAGCAGGGCGGCCGTGATCGTAATGCCGGCGCGCGATGTCCCGGGAACGAGTGCCATGGCCTGCGCTACGCCGATCAGTGCCGCCTGGGAGACGGTCAGCGCGTTTTCGTCGCGTTCCTCGCCCCCACGGCGGTCGGCCCACCAGAGCGCCAGGGCGAAGGCGATGGTTGAGGTGGCGATGACCTCGATCGAGCGCAGTTCCGTCTCGATCCATGGCTTGAAGAGCGCTCCGGCGACCACCACCGGCAGCGTGGCGACCACTATCCTCCCAAGCAGGGCCGTCGAAGCGTCCCGGCGCAGATGGAGGGCGCTTTCCGCGACGTCGGCCAGCTCACGGCGAAAGTACACGAGGACCGCGACCAGCGAGCCGAGGTGCACGGCCGCGTCGAACGCGAGCCCCTGGTCCTGCCAACCCGCGAAGTGCGATATCAGGATCAGGTGGGCGGAGCTCGAGATCGGCAGGAACTCGGTCACCCCCTGGACGACGGCGAGCGCCACGACTTGCAGAAAATCCATGGCCAGAAAGTGCTCGACCGGTGGCGGTTCCCATGATGCGCCGCGAGCCGATCCGACGCTGTCGGAAGGCCCGGCGGCTCGCCGGCGACGTGTTATCGTTCGGGACATGGAGGGTACACGGGAAATCCCCCTCTTTCCCCTCGGCCAGGTGCTGTTCCTGGGCGGGTGCATGTCGCTGCGGATCTTCGAGCCTCGGTACGTGGACATGGTGAGCCGCTGCCTGCGCGAGGACGCGGGCTTCGGGGTGGTGCTCATCCGCGAGGGCCGGGACACGTGGGCGGGTAACGACGCGGGGCACCCGGACATCTTCAACATCGGGACCCTCGCCCGCATCGTGGACTTCGACCGTTCGGAGGGCGGGCTCTTCAACATCAAGATCCGGGGCGAGAGCAAGTTCCGCATACACGGGACGCGCGACGGGGCGGACCACCTGCTGCGCGGCGACGTGGAGACGCTGCCGGAGGAGCGCGAGGCGCAGGTCGGGGAGGACTTCGAGTGGCTCACGGCCCTGCTTCGGGACCTCATGCGTCACCCGATGATGACCGAACGCTGGGGCGGCGAGATCGACCTCGACGACGCTCGCGCCGTGAGCTGGCGGTTGTCCGACATGCTGCCGTTCTCGCCCGAGATCAAGCAGGGACTCCTGCAGATGCACCTGCCGCGGGAACGGCTCACCGAGATACGGCGCCTAGTCAACAAGCTGCGCGGCTGACGCGGGTCGGCGTGCATCCCCGGATATAATCCATGCCCATGGACATACGGACCTCGATGCAGGACATGGGGCGGCGCGCGCGCGCCGCGTCCCGGCTGCTGGCCGGCGCCTCCACCGGCGCGAAAGTGGATGCGCTGCGCGCGGTGGCGGACCGCCTCGATGCGGACCGCGAGGCGCTGCGGTCCGCCAACGGGCAGGATGTCGCCTGGGCGATCGAGAGCGGCGTGGACCGTCCGCTGGTCGATCGACTGGTGCTCGACGACCGCGCCATAGACCGCATGTGCGAGGGCGTGCGGGAGGTGGCGGCGTTACCCGACCCGATCGGTGCGGTCAGTGAACTCGACTACCGTCCGACCGGTTTCCAGGTCGGACGGATGCGGGTCCCCCTCGGCGTCATCGGGATCATCTACGAGTCGCGGCCCAACGTCACGGCGGACGCGGCGAGCCTGTGCCTGAAGGCCGGCAACGCGTGCATCCTGCGGGGGGGCTCGGAGGCGCTCCGCTCGAACCGGGCCGTCGCCGACTCGATTCGCGCGGCGCTCGAGGCGTCCCCGCTGCCCGCGGACGCCGTGCAGCTCGTGCCGACGGCGGACCGCGCCGCCGTAGGGGACCTGCTCACGCTTGACGAATACGTGGACGTGATCGTGCCGCGCGGCGGCAAGGGCCTGATCGAACGTGTCATCCGGGAGTCCCGAATCCCGGTGATCAAGCATCTCGACGGCGTGTGCCACGTCTACATCGACGATGCCGCGGACCTCGACATGGCGGTAGACGTGGCATGCAACTCGAAGACGGAGAAATACGCCGTCTGCAACGCCATGGAGACCCTGCTGGTGGCCGACGGGATCGCGGGCCGGGCGCTGCCGCCGCTGAAGGCGCGGTTCGACCAGGCGGGCGTGGAACTGCGCGGCTGCGAACGCACGCGGGCCGTCATCGACGCGGCGTCCGCGGCGGAGGAGGACTGGTACGAGGAGTACCTCGCGCCGGTCCTGGCCGTCCGGGTCGTCGACGGCCTCGACGACGCCATCGACCACATCAACCGGTACGGGTCGGGGCACACGGACACGATCGTGACGAACGACTACGCGCGGTCCCGCCGCTTCCTGGCGGAGGTCGACTCCGCCTCGGTGATGATCAACGTCTCGACACAGTTCGCCGACGGCTTCGAGTACGGGCTCGGCGCCGAGATCGGCATTTCCACCGACAAGCTGCATGCCCGCGGGCCGGTCGGTCTCGAAGGCCTGACGACGCGCAAGTTCGTGGTAATGGGGAACGGTGAGGTCCGCCACCGCTGAGGGCGTCGCCCGCGAGCGGGGTGCTTCGGGCAGCGGGTTGGTCATGGCGTTGCGCGCGGTTCTGGGCGGTACGTTCGATCCGGTACACGTCGGCCACCTGCACGCCGCCCGGGCCGTGCGGCGGGAACTGGGCCTCGACTCCGTCACCCTCGTTCTGTCCGCGCGCCCGCCCCACCGGTCCGCGTCGGCATCGCCGGAAGACCGCTGGCGGATGCTCGAACTGGCTGCCGCCGAGGATGCCCGGATCGAGATCTCGGACCTCGAGCTGCGACGCCGGGCACCTTCCTACTCGATCGACACCATCGAGGCGTTCCGCGCCCGCGGCGAGACGGTCGTCTGGATCCTTGGCAGCGACGGTCTGGACGCGTTCCGCGCGTGGCACCGGTACGAGGCGTTTGCCGCTGCCTGTCACCTCGCCGTCATGGCCAGGCCGCCGGCAGCCGTCACGATCCTCCCCGGGTTCGGGGAAGCGGGCGATGCCGCCGCGCTGGCCCGGCAGGACACGGGGTTGCTCTTCCGCACGCGGACACCGATGCTCGATGTCTCGGCGACCCGGGTCCGGGCGTCGATCGCCCGCGGGGACGACGCCTCCGGATTGCTTGCGCCGGCCGTGTGGGACTATATTAGGAAGCGTGGTCTGTACCGTGGTTGACCAGCAAACCGACCAATGGCTCCCGCCGAGCTGCGCGACCTGATCGTCGCGTCGCTGGACGATCGCAAGGGGCGGAGCATCCTCGCCCTCGACGTCACGAAACTGACGGACGTGACGGACTTCATGGTGTTGGCCAGCGGGACGTCGGCGCGCCATGTCCGCGCCCTCGTCGACAGCCTCCGCGAGACCGCGCGGCGACGCGCGTTGCATGTCCTCGGCGTCGAGGGCGAAGACACCGGAACGTGGGTACTGGTCGATCTCGGCGACGTGGTGGTGCACGTCATGCAGGCGGAAACTCGCGCGTTCTACGATCTCGAGCGGCTCTGGGGGGAGGCGGGCGAGGTGCGGGGAGAGGCGGGCGAGGTGCGGGGAGAGGCGGGCGAGGCGCCGGGCGCGCCCGAGCGCGACGGGGCGCTCGCCTGACGTGAAGGTGCGCGTGCTCGCGGTGGGGACGCGACAGCCGCGTTGGGTGAATGAAGGCTTCTCCGACTACGTGCGACGCCTGCCGCGCGGGGCCGGCCTCATCCTCGAACCCGTCGCCCCGGCGCCGGGTACGGCCGGCGGCCGCCGCGGACGCGAAGCGGAGGCCGCCCGGCTGCTCGGGCGCATCGGCGTCCGCGAGCGCGTGGTAGCGCTCGACTCCTCGGGGCTGGCGCTGTCGACCGAGCGCTTCGCGGCGAAGCTCGGGGAGTGGCGCATGGACGGCCGCGACGTCACGTTCGTGATCGGGGGGCCGAGCGGGTTGGACGACACCGTCCTGGCCCGCGCGGACTTCACGTGGTCCCTGTCGCCGCTTACGTTCCCGCACGGCCTGGTCCGCATACTGGTGGCGGAGCAGTTCTACCGGGCCTCGACCATCCTCGCCGGGCACCCTTACCACCGGGGGGCGGGGGGCGCGCAGGTGAGAGGGGGCGCGCAGGTGAGAGGGGTCGCGAAGGGAGCGAGGGCGTGAGCGATCCCCTGGACGTCAGGAACCTGGCCAGCGAGGGCAGTTCCTTCACCGTCCGGACGCTGGTCGTGTTCCTCATCGCGCTTTCCCTGGTGCTCGTCCTGTTGGCGCGCCTGGTGCAGCTCCAGGTGCTCGAGCACGACTCCTACAGCATCCGCTCCGACGACAACCGCATCCAGGTGCGGGCGCTGCCGCCGGACCGCGGCCTGATCTTCGACCGTCACGGCGTGCTGCTGGCGGACAACCGCCCGGCCCGGTCGCTCAACCTGGTGACGGAACTGATCGGCGACCTGGACGGCGTCATCGGCGAACTGCGGGAACTGGTGGAGATCTCCGACCGCCATGTCGAGGAGTTCCGCGAGCGCCTGAAGCGGCGCCGTCCCTTCGAGCCGGTGGCGCTCCGGATGAACCTCGCGGAGGACGAGGTGGCTCGGGTGAAGGTCAACGGACACCGCTGGCCGGGCGTGGAGATCACGCAGGAGAACGTCCGCCACTACCCGCTGGGCGACCTCATGGTCCATGCGGTGGGTTCCGTGCGGCGCGTCAACGAGGAAGACGCGCAACGCCTCGACGAACGCCGTTACCGGGGCGTGAAGTTCGTCGGACGCCTCGGCGTGGAGAAGTTCTACGAGGACGTGCTGCACGGGGAGGTCGGCTGGCAGCACATCGAGATCGACGCGCGGGGGCGCATTCACCGCATTCTCGACGAGACGCCGGCCGTGGTGGGGCGGGACATCACGCTGCACCTCGACAGCTTCCTGCAGGCCGCGGCGCGCGACGCCCTCGACGGGCGCCGTGGCGCCGTGGTCGCGATCGAGCCGAAATCGGGGGGCATCCTGGCGCTGGTGAGCAATCCGGGCTACGACCCCAATCTCTTCGTCACCGGCATCCGGGCCGATCTCTACGAGGAACTGGCGACCTCCCGGGACGCCCCGCTGTTCAACCGGGCCGTGAAGGGGCGCTACGCCCCGGGGTCGACCTTCAAGCCGGTGGTGGCGCTCGGCGGCCTGGCGGCGGGCGCGACCGACTGGGAGCGGACGATCGTCGACACCGGCGAGTTCCGGTTGCCCGGCGGGAGACGTGTGTACCGGGACTGGAGCTGGACCCAGGGGAACGCCGGAGGGCAGGGGATCGTGCACCTGCGCAAGGCGGTCTACCGATCGTCGAACGTGTATTTCTACGACCTCGCGGCGCGCCTGGGCGTGGACGCGCTGTCGTCCTTCGCGGGCCAGTTCGGCTACGGCGAGGTGACCTCGCTGGACGTGGCGGACGCGGTGCCCGGGGTGCTGCCGTCGCGCGCCTGGAAGCAGGAGAACCGGGGTGAGCGCTGGTACGACGGCGATTCCGTCAACCTGGGGATCGGGCAGGGCGATCTGCTCGTGACGCCGCTTCAGCTCGCGACGGTGACGGCGGTCATCGCCAACCGGGGCCACTGGGTCCGGCCGCGCCTGATGCTCGAAAGCGACGGCGCGCGGCCCGGATTCGATCTCGGCGAGCCGCGACCGCGGGTCGAGGGTCCCACCGACGAGGACTGGGAACTGCTCGTGGACGCGATGGAGGATGTGGTCCACCGGGGCAACCAGGGCTTCCGGGAGAACGGGACGGCCTGGTTCCACATCGGGCGGGACATCGGCTACCGTATGGCGGGCAAGTCCGGCACGGCGCAGGTCGTGGGGATCGCCCAGGGGGAGGAGTACGACGAGGAGGCGCTCGACGAGTACAGCCGCAAGCATGCCTGGTTCATCGCGTTCGCGCCCGCCGACGACCCGGCCCTGGCGGTGAGCGTGCTGGTCGAGAACGGCGGCGGCGGCAGTTCCGTCGCGGCGCCCGTGGCCCGGGCGGTGTTCGACGCTTACCTTTCGCCGACGCTCGCGAAGCGGTAGGACCGGACGCGTGGCAACGACCTATGTCCGCAGCATCGGGCTCAAGGCCGTGCGTCCGCGGGTCTACCTCGAGCATTTCGATCCGCTGCTGCTGCTGGCGCTGCTGGGGGTCATCGTGTTCGGCATGACGGTCCTCTACCGGGACCAGGACGTGCTGTTCGCGCAGACGGTGCGCATCGCCGTGGGGGTCCTCGCGATGGTGCTCGCGGCGCAGGTGGACCCGCGCGTGTACCTGCGTTGGACGCTGCCGGTCTATTTCGGCGGGCTCGCGCTGCTCGTCGTGACGCCGTTCGTCGGCGTCACCGTGAACGGGTCCACGCGCTGGCTGGAGGCGCCGGGAGGGCTGCGCTTCCAGCCGTCGGAACTGATGAAGATCGCCATCCCGATGATGCTGGGGTGGTACTTCCATCGCCATCGCATGCCGCCCCGTTTCGGGGACGTAGCCGTGGGCCTGCTCATCGTCGCGGTGCCGGCGTTGCTGATCATCCGGCAGCCGGACCTCGGTACGGCGGTGCTCCTGAGCGCCGGCGGACTCGGCGTCATCGTCCTCTCGGGCATCCGCTGGCGGTGGATCTTCGCGGCGCTCGGGCTCGCCGCGGCCGCAGCGCCGGGCCTCTGGATGATGATGCGCGAGTACCAGCGCGACCGGGTACGCACCCTGTTCGACCCGGAGCAGGATCCGATGGGCGCCGGCTGGAACATCATCCAGTCGAAGACCGCCGTGGGTTCGGGCGGCGTGTTCGGGAAGGGGCTCGATCAGGGCACCCAGAGCCGGCTCGACTTCCTGCCGGAGAGCCACACCGACTTCATCGTCGCCGTCATCGGCGAGGAGCTTGGGCTCGTGGGCGTGACGCTGCTGCTGGTGCTCTACCTGGCCGTGCTCGCGCGCGGGCTCTACATCGCGACGCAGGCGTCGACGACCTTCGCGCGGCTCATGGTGGGCGGCGTCATGCTCACGTTCTTCGTTTACGTCTTTGTTAACATCGCCATGGTCTGCGGCCTGTTCCCGGTGGTCGGGGTGCCGCTTCCCCTGGTGAGCTTCGGAGGGACATCGGCCATCTCCCTGCTGGTCGGCTTCGGCATCGTCATGTCCGTCCACACCCACCGCAACTGGTAGTGAGGGACCACGCCTGGTGAACGCGCTCGCATCGGACGGACGCCGCCGCTGGCGCGGGAGGGCCGCGTGGAGGCGCGGCAGGGCCGCGTGGATCAGCGCCGCGGTCCTGGTCGCCGTGTACGCGGGATCAAGCCTCGCCGATTACGGCAAGCGGACGGACGTGCTGGGGTACGTCGACGAACTGGTGGCCCAGCACGGTTTCGACCGTGCGGCGCTGCTTTCGTGGTTCGAGGCCGCGGAGCGCCAGGAGCGCATACTCGAGGCGATCGCCCGGCCCGCGGAACGGGTCAAGTCCTGGGGCGAGTACCGGGCGATATTCCTGACGAGCCGCCGCATCGAACAGGGCGTGGAGTTCTGGCGACAGCACGAGTCCACCCTGGCGCGCGCCACCGACGAGTACCGGGTCGCCCCGGAGGTCGTGGTGGCCATCCTCGGCGTCGAGACGAGCTATGGTCGCATCACGGGCAGCTTTCGGGTGCTCGACGCGCTGGTGACACTCGGGTTCGACTACCCGCCGCGAGCGCCCTTCTTCCGCAGCGAACTGACCCAGTTCTTCCTCCTCACCCGCGAGGAAGACCGCAGCCCGCTCGATTTCTCCGGCTCGTACGCCGGGGCGATGGGCTACGGGCAGTTCATTCCGTCGAGCTATCGGGCCTACGCGGTGGATTTCGACGGCGATGGCCGGAGGGACATCTGGAAGAGCGTGGACGACGCGGTGGGGAGCGTCGCCAACTACTTCCGGCGTCACGGCTGGCGCGGCGACGGGCCCGTAGCGGTGCCCGTGGCGGTCGAGGGCGACGGCGCGGACATCGCCGCGAACGAAGGGCTCGCGCCGAACTACGACGTGGGGGAACTGCGGCGGTTGGGCGTCCAGGTCGACGCGCTGGCGGACGATGCGCTGACGGACGATACGAAAGCCGCGTTGTTCCGCATGGAGGGCAGCGACGGCACGGAGTACTGGCTGGGGCTGCACGACTTCTACGTCATCACCCGCTACAACCGCAGCGCGATGTACGCCCTGGCGGTGTTGCAGCTCTCGCAGGAACTGCGCCGGAGGATGGGACCGGAGGCCTCTGCGCCCGCCGCGGTACGCGGACCGGCGGACGTCCCGGGCGCGTCCGCATGGGCCGCCGGCCGTTGATGCTCCGGACGCGCCACCCGGCGCGCCTCGGCCGCTACGGCCTCTCCGTGGCGTTGCCGGTGGTCCTCGCGATGGCGGGCTGCGCGACGTTCGAGCGGGACGACCGCGCGCCGTCCCGGCCGCGCGCGGGGCTCGAAACGCTGCCGGATCCGGTGGTGCGCGACGAGCCGCTCAGCCGATGGGGGAACGACGACTACGTCGAGGGCGGACGCACGTACCGGATCCTCCCGACGGCCGCGGGCTACGACCATGTCGGCGTGGCGTCCTGGTACGGCCTGAAGTTCCACGGCCGCCGGACTTCCAGCGGCGAGACGTACGACATGTATCGGCTGAGCGCCGCGCACCCGACACTGCCCATCCCGGGGTACGCTCGGGTCCGGAACCTGGAAAACGGCCGGGAGACCGTGGTCCGGGTCAACGACCGCGGGCCGTTTCATGGAGCGCGTTTCCTGGACGTCTCCTATGCCGCGGCCGTCAAGCTCGGGTTCGCCGAGCAGGGGACGGCGCGGGTGCGGGTGACGGCGCTGGCGGAGCCGAAAAAGTTGGCGGGGCCGGCGACGCCCGTCCCGCACGGTGGGCGGTACTTCCTGCAGGCGGGGGCGTTCCTGGACCGCCGCTGGGCCGATGCCCGCGTCACGGCCCTCCGGAACGTGCTGGACGAGGAGCGTGACGCCGTGGTGCGCGTGCTCCAAGATCCCGCGGACCGGCTGTATCGGGTGCGTGTCGGGCCCCTGCCCACGCGCGAAGCCGCGACCCGGCTCCTGGCGCTGCTTGCCGACGGTTCGCCGGCGGGTTCCCCGCCCCTTTTGGTCAAGGAACAGGAGGAGTAGGCAATCGCATGAGTCCCGGAAGCGCGCCATCGCCGGCCCGTCGGATCGTTCCCGCGGATTCGTGCCGCGGCCTGGCTTGTCGCCGCGCGTTCGCAGCCGCCGTGATCGCTGGCGCGGTCGCATGCGCCGTTCCGGCGGCGGGACAGGGCATCGTCCCCGACCCCCCGCAGGTCGCGGCGCGAGGCTACGTGCTGCTCGACGCCGACACCCTCGACGTGCTGGCCGAAACCAACGCCGACGAACGTCTGCCGCCGGCCAGCCTGACCAAGATCATGACGAGCTACGTGGCCGCGTCGGAACTCGAGGAGGGTCGCATCGACCTGTCGGACAGCGTGCCCATCAGCGTGAACGCGTGGCGGACGCCGGGTTCGCGGACGTTCGTTCGCGAGGGTACGGAGGTGGTGCTCGCGGACCTGTTGCGCGGCATCATCATTCAGTCCGGGAACGACGCCAGCGTAGCGGTGGCGGAGTACATCGCGGGCGCGGAGGACGCGTTCGCGGACATGATGAACTCCCACGGCGAGTCCATCGGGCTGACCAACACGCACTTCACCAACGCGACGGGATTGCCGTCGCAGGAGCAGTACTCGACGGCGAAGGACATGGCGCTGATCGCGCGGGCCCTCATCCAGCGCTACCCGGAACACTACGCGATCTATTCCGAGCGCTCGTTCAAGTACAACGACATCGAGCAGCCGAACCGGAACCGCCTGCTGTGGCGGGACCGGACCGTCGACGGGGTCAAGACCGGGCATACCGACGCCGCCGGCTATTGCCTCGTGGCCTCGGCGGAGCGCGACGGGATGCGACTGATCTCGGTCGTGATGGGCGCGGAGAGCGACGGTATCCGCATGCGCGAGAGCCAGAAGCTCCTGGCCTACGGCTTCCGCTACTTCGAGACCCGCGAACTGTACGACCCGGATACGCCCCTCAAGGTCTCGGACGTCTGGTACGGCGAGTCCGACACGGTGGCGATGGGCGTCCCGGAGCCCATCGTCGTGACGATTCCGCGGGGCCGCTACGACGATCTCGAGGCGACGCTGGACCTTCCGCGCGCGATCGAGGCCCCGGTCACGGTCGGCCAGGAACTCGGAGAGCTGCGCGTCAGCCTCGACGACCAACTGGTGGTCAGGGCGCCGCTGGTGGCCCGGGAAGCCGTGGCCGAAGCGGGTTTCTTCTCGCGCTTCTTCGAGGGCATCGCCATCTTCTTCCGGGAGCTCGTGACATGACGCGGGCGGGGTGCCGGTGCGGGTAAGCCCCGACGCGCCGGCCAGGGAACTCGTGCTCCGGGACCTCGGCCGAACCGACTACGTCACCACGTACGCGGCCATGCGTACGTTCACGGATGCCCGGGACGGCCGGACCGGCGACGAACTGTGGCTGACCGAACACGAACCGGTCTTCACCCAGGGGCAGGCCGGCAGGGACGAGCACGTCCTGGCGCCCGGGACGATCCCCGTGATCCGGACCGACCGGGGTGGCCAGGTCACGTACCACGGCCCGGGCCAGGTCGTCGCCTACCTCCTGTTCGACGTGCGCCGACTGGGCCTCGGCGTCCGCGAGCTGGTGGCGGGGATCGAGGACGCGATGGTCGCGACGCTCGCGGCGTTCGGCATCGAGGCCGAGGCCCGTGCGGACGCCCGGGGCGTCTACGTGGGCGGCGCCAAGATCGGCGCCCTGGGGCTGCGGATTCGGCGTGGCCGGTCATACCATGGCCTCGCGCTCAACGTGGCGATGGACCTCGAGCCGTTCGCGCGCATCGATCCGTGCGGCCTGCGCGGAATTGCCGTCACGCAGGTCGCCGACCGGGGCGGCCCGGCCGACATCGACGTGGTCGGAGCGCGGCTGGTGGGCGAGACGGCGCGGGCGTTCGGGTTCGACGCCGTCAGTCGGGGGTCCCGCACGTCGGACACCGCGGGTTCCTCGGCAGCCTGAACTTGCGCCATTCCATCCGCTTGGCGTCCAGGTACAGCACGTGGCCGACGAGCGGCTCGCCGACGCCGGCGATCAGCTTGACCGCTTCCATGGCCTGGACCGTCCCCACGATGCCGACCAGGGGGGCGATGACGCCGTTCTCGGCGCAGTTCAGGGCCTCGTCGCCGACGTCGTCGTAGAGGCAGCGATAGCAGGGGGACTCAGGCATGCGGGGGTCGAACACCGCCACCTGTCCTTCCATCCGGATGGCGGCCCCGGAGACGAGGGGCGTCCGCGTCGCCACGCACGCCTCGTTGATGGCCATGCGCGTGGCCATGTTGTCCGTGGCATCGAGTACGAGATCGGCGTCCTCCACCGCGGCTGTGAGCAGTTCGCCCTCGAGCCGACGCTCGACCGGGCACACCGCCACGTTCGAGTTCAGAGCCGCGACGCGCTCCGCGGCCGACAGCACCTTGGACCGGCCGACGGTGGCCTCGCCGTGGGCGATCTGACGCTGCAGGTTGGAGAGGTCGACGACGTCGTGGTCGGCGAGGGTGAGCCGTCCGACGCCGCTGGCCGCGAGGTACATCGCCGCCGGCGATCCGAGACCGCCGATCCCCACGATCAGCACGTGCGAGGCGAGCAGGCGCTCCTGTCCGGCCACGTCGAACTCCGGCAGCATGATCTGGCGGCTGTACCGCAGGAGGTCGGTATCTCTCATGGAGGGCTCACCGCGTGCGCCCGCAGGTGACCCGGGGAATGCCAGCCAGGTCCGGCGTCGTCTCGATGTCCCGGAAGCCATGCGCGACGAAGAGGTCGCGTACCGCGACCTCCTGATCGTGGCCGTGCTCGACGCAAAGCCATCCGCCGCGGGCGAGGTGACTCGGGGCGGCCGCCAAGATGCGGCGCAGCGCCGCTAGGCCGTCGGCGCCCGCGACCAGGGCGTCGCGCGGTTCGAAACGGAGGCCGTCCTCCGCGAGGTGGGGGTCACCCTCCGCGACGTACGGCGGATTCGCCACGACGACATCGAACCGCTCGCTCGGATCGAGGGCCGAAAACCAGTCGGACTGCCGGAACGTCGCGTCAAGCCCCAGTCGCGCGGCGTTCTCCCGCGCCACGTCGATGCAGCCGGAGTCCCGGTCCACTCCGACGACCCGGGCGTTCGGACGCGACGCGGCCACGGCGAGGGCGATGGCCCCGGAACCCGTCCCGAGGTCGAGGACGGTCGCGATGTCCCCGATACGTGCGAGCGCCGCCTCGACCAGGCACTCGGTCTCGGGACGCGGGACGAGGACGCGCGGGTCCACCCGTAGCGTCAGGCTCCAGAACTCGCGCCGGCCGACGATGTACGCGAGGGGCTCGCCGCGCTGCCGCCGACGGACGAAGCCCGCGAGGCGTCCCGCGTCGTCGGCCCGCATCGCGCGCTCGGGAAAGGCGTACAGCGTGTCCCGCGAAGCGCCGATCGCATGCGCGGTCAGCACGTCGGCGTCGAGGCGAGGGAGGAGGCCGCGGGCGGCGTCCAGAGACTCACCGACCGTCCTCGTGCGGGGGGCGGCCGCGGCGGTCGTCGCGGACGGGTTCACGGGCTGTCTTCCCCCAGCGCTGCGAGCTGGTCGGTCTGGTGTTCCTGCGTGAGCGGGTCCACGAGCACGTCGAGGTCGCCGTCCAGGATCTCGTCGAGCCGGTAGAGCACCAGGTTGATGCGGTGATCGGTCACCCTCCGCTCGGAGAAGTTGTAGGTGCGGATGCGTTCGGACCGGTCGCCCGAGCCGACCAGGTTGCGCCGGGTGGCCGCCCGCTCGGCCTGCCGCTCCGAGCGCGCCTGGTCCAGCAGCTTAGCGTTCAGGTGGGCCAGGGCCCGCGCGCGGTTCTTGTGCTGCGAGCGCTCGTCCTGGCATTCGACGACGATGCCGGTCGGCAGGTGCGTCAACCGTACCGCGGAGTCGGTCTTGTTGACGTGCTGCCCGCCGGCGCCGGAGGCGCGGAAGGTGTCGATCCGCAGGTCCTTCGGGTCGATCTCCACCGACTCGATGTCGGCCTGTTCGGGGAGGACTGCGACGGTGCAGGCAGACGTGTGGATGCGCCCCTGCGACTCCGTCTGCGGGACCCGCTGTACGCGGTGCGCGCCGGACTCGAACTTGAGGTGGCGGAACACGTCCCTGCCGACGACGCGCGCGATCACTTCCTTGTACCCGCCGTGCTCTCCGGGGCGCTCGCTCAGGGCCTCCAGCCCCCATCCCCGCTGCTCGGCGTAGCGCCCGTACATCCGGAACAGGTCGCCCGCGAACAGGGCGGCCTCGTCGCCCCCCGTGCCGGCACGGATCTCGAGGAACACGTTGTTCCCGTCGTCCGAGTCCTTGGGAATCAGGAAACGGGTCAGTTCCGCCTCCGCCTGCTGCAGGACCGGGCGCAGCTCCTCCGCGTCCGTACGCGCCATGGCGCGCAGTTCGTGGTCCTCGTCGTCGAGCAGTTCTTCGGCGGCCGCGAGGTCGGCCGTCTTGCGCTTCAGGTCCGTGAAGGCGTTCATCACGGGCACGAGTTCCGAGAACTCCCGCATGAGGCCCGCGTAACGTGCCCGGTCGGCCACCACCTCCGGGTCCGAGAGGAGCATCGAGAGTTCCTCGTGGCGCTGGGCCAGGTCGTCGAGCTTGCCGAGCACCGAGGCGGGCAGCACGGGTTACTCCAGTCCGTAGAGCGTCCGCAGCGATTCGAGGAAGTCCGCGCGCTGGTCGACGCCGGCGTCACGGATGGCGACGGTGGGGGCGTGGATGAGCTTGTTGGTCAACTCGTGGGCCAGTCGCTCCATCACGTCCGCGGAGTCCTGACCGTTGTCGAGCCGCTGCCGGGCGCGGTCGAGCACTTCCTGGCGAACCCCGTCCGCATGCTGCCGAAACCGCTGCACGAGATGGCGGTTGTCCCGCAGCACGCGGGCCCGCTCGTAGTGGGCGACGCCCTTGTCGATCAGGCCTTCGGCCTGTACGGCGGCGTCTCTCCGGGCGGCGGCGTTCTCCTCGACGATCAGCGCAAGGTCGTCGACGGAGTGCAGGAAGACCCCCTCGATGAGGCCTGCCTGCGGCTCGATGTCGCGAGGCACCGCGATGTCCACGAGGAAGAGCGGCCGCGTGCGCCCGAGCATGGCGCGTTCCACCATCGATGCGCTGACGATGTGTTCGGCGGCATCCGTCGAACTGATCACGAGGTCGTAGTCCCGGAGCCGCGCCGGGAGTTCCCCGAGTCCCATGGCGTGGCCGCCCATGCTCCGCGCCACTTCCTCCGCGCGTTCCACCGTCCGGTTGGCGATGCCGATCTCGCGCACGCCGGTGCTCTTCAGGTGACGCGCAACGAGTTCGATGGTCTCCCCGGCGCCGATCAGGAGCGCTCTCGCGGCGCCGAGGTCGATCACCTGCTGGGCCATCGTGACGGCGACGTAGGCGATGGAGACCGGGTTCTTGCCGATGGCCGTATCGGTGCGCACCCGCTTGGCGGCATACAACGCACCCTGCGACAGGAGATT
Source organism: Pseudomonadales bacterium (assembly GCA_022827245.1). Classification (GTDB taxonomy): domain Bacteria; phylum Pseudomonadota; class Gammaproteobacteria; order Pseudomonadales; family Azotimanducaceae; genus VXNE01. The sequence continues at coordinate 36,207 of JAJDTI010000138.1, forward strand.
CAGTTCGGGCCCGAGCGTGCCGCTCCCCCGGGCGATGTCGTAGGCGGCCTTCACCTGTCCCATGATCTGGGGTTCGCCGAGCACCTGGGAGTCGAGCCCGGAGGCCACGCGCATCAGGTGGCGCGCGGCGTCCCCATCCCACAGCACGTACGCCGTGTCCTCGAGGTCGCGCCTGCCGATCGCGCGGTGCGCGGCGACCCAGTCCGCCACCGGGGCCTCGTCGCGGGCTTCCAGGGCACAGTAGATCTCGGTCCGGTTGCAGGTCGACAGGATCGCGGCCTCGGAGACGCCGTCGAGGTCCTGCCGCAGCCCTGCAACGGCCTCGCCCAGTTCGTCCGGCGGGAATGCGAGACGTTCCCTGATATCTATGGCGGCCGTGCGGAAGCTGACGCCGTAAGCCAATAGTGGCATGAGTGGCATGCGCTCGAAGGGTTGCTCGCCCGGCGGGCGATGGAGCGCAATAATATCAGAACGTTGTGTGACGCCCGACGTGTTTGCGCCGCTTTCGCCCCGAAACCCCCTATCCGCGGTAGCCCTCGCCGGGACCGCCTCGCTGTTGCTCCTGGGCTGCGTGACGAGCCTGGCCCTCGGCGGCTGCGTGTCGCGCCCGGCCTTGCAGGAGGGCGGCCTCGAGTTTCGCCTGGCGGGCCGGGTCAGCCTGGTCGCCGACGGGCGCGCGGTCACGGCGAACTACGTCTGGCGCCAGTACGCCGACGGGGTCGACATCGCACTCTGGGGGCCGCTTGGCCAGGGCCGCACGCGGGTGCGCGGCGCGGGGGCGGCGCTGACGGTACACACGGCCGATGGTGCGCGCCTCGAGGGTGAGGCCGCGCGGGCCCTGGTACGCCGGGAGTTCGGCCTCGCGGCGCCCGTCGAGTTGCTGTCGAGCTGGATCGTGGGGCGGCCCGCGCCCGACTGGCCGGTGGAGTCGCTGACAGAAGACTCCTTTGCGCAACTGGGCTGGCACGTGGCGCTGTCGGGTTTCCGCGAGGTGGCGGGCCGTCGCGTACCCGGGCGCGTGGTCGCCTCCCGGGAAGGACGCAGGGTCACGGTGCTGTGCCGTGAGTGGCGCTTCGCCGGGCAGAATTGACACCTTTCGACCCCGACGGGACAATACGCGGCCTTCCGGCGGAGCCCGGGCCGGTCGGGCGCATTCGAGGACCGCATTCGAGGACCGGAAGCACGGACCACTACCAGAGCATTGGGGTGTGGCCAAGCGGTAAGGCACTGGGTTTTGATCCCAGCATTCGCAGGTTCGAATCCTGCCACCCCAGCCACCTGCCGCTCCAGCCACCCGCCGCTCCAGCAAATGACCAAATGTCGGACCTGATCGTCTTCACGGGCAGCGCCAACCGCAACCTCGCCCGCCGCGTTGTCTGCGAACTCGGCCTGGAGCTGGGCAGGGCGACCGTGGGCCGCTTCAGCGACGGCGAGGTCAGCGTCGAAGTCGACGAGAACGTGCGGGGCAAGGACGTGTTCGTCATCCAGTCCACCTGCGCACCGACGAACGACAACCTGATGGAACTGTTCATCATGGCGGACGCCCTGCGGCGCGCCTCGGCGTACCGCATCACGGCCGTGGTGCCGTACTTCGGCTACGCGCGGCAGGATCGCCGGCCGCGCTCCGCGCGCGTCGCCATCAGCGCCAAGGTGATCGCGGACATGATCGGGGGCGTCGGCATCGACCGGCTGCTGACGGTGGACCTGCATGCCGACCAGATACAGGGCTTCTTCAAGATTCCGGTGGACAACGTGTACGGCTCGCCGGTGCTCGTGGAGGAAGTGGCGCGCCTGGACTATGAGCGGCCGATCGTCGTCTCCCCCGACGTCGGCGGCGTCGTGCGCGCGCGGGCGATCGCGAAGCAACTGAACGACCTGGACCTCGCGATCATCGACAAGCGACGCGCAAGGGCCAACCACGCCGAGGTGATGCACGTCATCGGGGAAGTCGATGGGCGCACGGCCGTGCTGGTGGACGACATCGTGGACACCGCGGGGACCCTGTGCACGGCGGCGAGGGCGCTCAAGGAAGCCGGCGCGGTCGAAGTCGTGGCCTACATCACGCACCCGGTCCTCTCCGGCGGGGCCGTCGAACGGGTCGAGGGTTCGGACATCGACGAAATGGTGGTGACCGACACGATCCCGCTCGGCCAGACGGCGCTGGCGTGCGGCAAGATTCGCCAACTGAGCCTCGACCGGCTGCTCGCGGAGTCCATCCGGCGCGTCAGCAAGGAAGAGTCGATCAGCGAAATGTTTCATTGATCCCCGCGGGGCCCCGGCGTGCGGCGCCGGGCAGCCGGCGGGATGGAGCGGAGACAGAACATGGCAGAACAGATCGTTCTCGAGGTCGAGGCGCGCGACGGTCTCGGCACCGGCGCGAGCCGACGCCTGCGGCGCGAGGCGGACATGGTTCCCGGGATCCTGTACGGAGGCGCGGACGCGCCGGCGCCCATCGCGCTGTCGTACCGGACGCTGACCCGGGCCATGCAGCAGGAGGCGTTCTTCTCGCAGGTGCTCGATGTCGCGCTGAATGGGGAGCACTGCCAGGCGGTGCTCCGGGAACTGCAGCGTCATCCGGCCACCGACCGGGTGCTGCACGTCGACCTGCTGCGCATCCAGGCGGACAGGCCGATCCAGATCGCGGTGCCGCTGCACTTCGTGAACGAGGACAAGTGCCTCGGCGTCCGCACCGGGGGAGGGACGATCACCCGCAACATGATCGAACTGGAGGTGTCGTGCCTGCCGGGGGACCTGCCGGAGCACATCGAGATCGACCTCGAGCCGCTCGACGTCGGGCACTCGGTACACCTCTCCGAACTCGCGGTGCCGGACGGCGTCACGATCGTCGCGCTGGCTCACGGAGCGGACCGCGACGCGGCGGTGGTGAGCGTCCAGATTCCGCGCGGAGGGCTGCTCGACGAGGAAGAGGAGCTGGCGGCCGAGGGCGAGGAGGGCGTCGGTGACGAGGCGGCAGCCGGCGAAGGCGATGCCGACGCGTCCGGGTCGGACGAGGGCGAGGCGTCCGAGGAAAGCTGACCGCGTCCTGAGGGTTGCCGACGCATGGCCGCGATCCGGCTGATCGCGGGGCTCGGCAATCCCGGGCCCCGGTATCGCGACACACCCCACAACGTCGGGGCGCAGTGGGTGCGTGACGTAGCTGGGCGCTTTGGCGTGGCGCTCGCGGAACGGGCGCGGTTCAAGGGGCTCGTGGGCCGCGGCGACCTGCTCGGCCGGGACGTCCTGCTCCTCGTGCCGTCCACCTACATGAACCTCTCCGGGGAGTCCGTCGGCGCGCTCGCCCATTTCTATCGCGTCGAGCCCCCGGAAATCCTCGTCGCACACGACGAGGTGGACTTCCCGCTCGGCGTGACGCGGCTCAAGGTGGGTGGCCGTCGGGCGACGCACAACGGGATCGCGAGCGTGGCGGCCGGGCTCGGCAGCCGCAGTGACTTCGTGCGCCTGCGCATCGGCGTCGGCCATCCGGGGCGCTCGAGGATGGTCGGGTTTCTCACCGGTTCGCGCCTGCCCGCGGCGAGCCGGGCGCTGGTGCGCGAGAGCGGGGCGATGGACGATGCCCTGCTGGGCCTCGTGCTCGACGGCGAGTGGCAGGCCGCGATGAACCGCCTGCACGCGCGCGGTCCGGACGCGGAAGGCGCGGAAGGCGAGCGCGACTGAATGGGTTTCCGCTGCGGGATCGTTGGCCTGCCGAACGTGGGCAAGTCGACGCTGTTCAACGCGCTCACGAACGCGGCGGTCGATGCCGCGAACTTCCCGTTCTGCACCATCGAGCCGAACACGGGGGTCGTGCCGGTGCCCGACCCGAGGCTCTCGAGGATCGCCGAGCTGACGGACATGCCGCGAGCCGTCCCGTCGACCGTGGAGTTCGTCGACATCGCGGGGCTGGTGCGTGGCGCGGCGGCGGGGGAGGGGCTCGGCAACCGCTTCCTCGCCCACGTGCGGGAGATGCACGCCGTCGCCCACGTGGTCCGCTGCTTCGAGGACGACAACGTCGCCCACGTCTCGGGCGCGGTGTCGCCGACGGAGGACATCGCGGTCGTCCAGACCGAACTGGCGCTGGCGGACCTCGAAACGGTGGAGCGGAGCCGCGACCGGCTGCGTCGGTTGGCGGGTACGGGAGATGCGGACGCACGGGTCAGGGTGGAGCTGCTCGGTCGCCTGGAGGCGGGCCTGGACGCCGGCGTCGCCGTGCGGGCCCTGGGGCTCGACCCGGCGGAACGCGAATCCCTCCGGGACCTGCACCTGCTGACCGCGAAGCCCGTGATGTACGTCGCGAACGTCGCCGAGGACGGCTTTGCGCACAATCCCATGCTCGATGCGGTGCACGCGGCGGCCCGGGCCGAGGGCGCCGAGGTCGTCGCCGTCTGCAACCGCATCGAGGCCGAGATCGCGGAACTGGCCGCCGACGAGCGCGGGGAGTTCCTCGCGGCGCTGGGTCTCGAGGAACCGTGCCTGGATCGGGTCATCCGCGCCGGTCACCGGTTGCTGGGGTTGCACGACTTCTTCACGGTCGGTCCGAAGGAGACCCGGGCGTGGACCGTGGCCCGGGGCGCGACGGCGCTGGAGGCGGCGGGCGTGATCCACACCGACTTCGAGCGCGGCTTCATCCGCGCCGAGGTGGTGGCTTACGAGGACTTCGTGGCCTGCCGCGGCGAGCACGGCGCGCGGGAAGCCGGCCGGTGGCGGCTGGAGGGCCGCGACTACGTCGTCCGGGATGGCGACGTCATGCGCTTTCGCTTCAACGTATGAGCCCCCTTGCCGGGGGACGGCGCCGCCGATAGCCTCACTCCGACTGGCCCGCACGGCGTCGGAATGCAATCGTCAACGATCCCCGAGGAAACAGCACGCCCGGACCCATCCGCGGGCGCGCCGGCCGCGCGCCGCGAAGGTGAGTCGGCGTGGGATCGGGACGTGCGGCTGTGGACGGAGCCGAAGCCGCCGCTCACGCGCTACCTGCAGCACGCGGTCGTGGACAGCGGGAGGAGTCCGCTCTCGATCGCGCGCGAGTACATCGGGCTCGCGCGCGGGCGCGGCAGGTTGACGCTCCAGGAGTACGTGCAGTACGGCGTGTACGACCCGTCGCTCGACGACGACGGGAGGAGCCGCTTCCTCTCGGAGAGGCTGCACTGGCCGATCGTGCACCGGTGCAACGACATCGCGTGGCAGGCGGCCACGGAAGACAAGTGGCTGTGCGGGCGGATCCTCGACATCGCCGGCCTCCGCCAGCCGCCCACCGTGGCCGTGATCGACACGACCGAGCGAACGTACCCGGGCACCCCCACGATCCGTTCGGAACGTGAGTTCGGCGAGGTGGTCCGCGCGTGCTTCGGCGAGCGGGGGCCGTTGTTCTGCAAGCCCAACCAGGGGCTTGCGAGCTACGGCGCCTTCGTCGTGGACCGCGTCGAGCCCGACCGGCTGCACGTCGATGGAGAGGGCTGGATGACGTACGACGCGTGCTTCGCCGAGTTCATCGCCGGCAACTGCTACGTCGTGCAGCCCGTGCAGCGCAACCACCCGTCCCTGGCGCGCTACACGGACCGGCTCGCCACCGTGCGGGTCTACCTGCTCCGCACCGACTCGGGCGTGAAGCTGCCGTTCGCGGCGCTCAAGATGGCGGCATCGGAGCACGTCGCGGACAACTACTGGCGGCCGGGCAACCTGGCCTGCGACGTTGACCCGGCCACGGGCGCGATCCTCAGCGCCCGGACGAAGGACGCGTTCGGGACGACCGATCACGAGGTACACCCGGACACCGGCGCGCGCCTGGTCGGCGAACGCGTGCCCATGTGGGAGGACCTCGTGGCCCTGGCGCGCGAGTGCTCCGGCATCTTCGCGCCGATCCGGTACCAGTCGATGGACATCGCGATCCTGGCGGAGGGGCCGTCGATCATCGAGGTCAACACCGGGGGCGCGTTCACCATCCCGCAGCTCGCCGGCGGTCGCGGCTTCCTGACGGACCAGGTGCTGGAGTTCTTCCGGGCGTGCGGCTACCGGGGTTGACGTCCCGCGGCAACCCGTTCAACCCACGCGCGCGACGGGGATCAGCTCGGGCCGGCGCAGCCGCTTGCGGCCGTACAGGATCAACCCGGAGAATGCGGCGGTGGTCATGAGGACGACGCCCAGGATCCACAGGCCCGACGACAGCGGATCGCCGGCGAAGGTCCCGACCTGGTAGCAGAGCACGGCGGCCCCGTATGCCGTGACCACGGACCACGCCGTGCTGAAGGCGGCCCAACCGGGGCCGATCTCCTTGTAGATCACGCCGATCGTGGCGACGCACGGCATGTAAAGCAGGATGAACAGCAGGTAGCTGAACGCGCCGAGTTCGCCGTGGAAGAGGCCCCGCATCGCCTGGATGGTGCTGATCTCCACGGCCTGCTCCGCTGCCGCGGTGGCCGTGTCGGACACGTCGCCCACGTCCATGCCGAGGGGGTCGGTAAGCGTGTCGCCGATGCCGGCCAAGTTGTCTCCGATGCTCTCCCACGCGGCGCCGAGTTCGCGGCCGAGATCGAATGGCCGTGCGTCGGGCGGCTGCACCGCGTAGAGCGCGTCGAGGGTCCCGACGACCACCTCCTTCGCGAAGATCCCGGTGAAGATGCCCACCGTCGCGGGCCAGTTGTCCTCGTCGATGCCCATCGGGTGGAACACCGGCGTGATGGCGCGCCCGATGGCGGAGAGCGCGGACTTCTCCTGGTTCTCGTTGCCGAATGAACCGTCCGTGCCGACGGAGTTGACGACGTTCAGCACGATGACCACGAGCACGATGGCCTTGCCGGCCCGCAGCACGAAGCCCTTCAGGCGCTGCCAGGAGTGGATCAGGATGCCGCGCAGCGTCGGCAGGTGGTACGGCGGCAGTTCGAGCACGAACGTCGATACGGGACTCTGCAGCAGGTGCCGACGGACCGCGAGCGCCGACAGGACGGCGACCGCGACGCCAATCAGGTAGAGGGCGAAGACGAGGTTCTGCCCGTTGTCGGGAAAGAAGGCGGCCACGAACAGCGCATAGACCGTCAGCCGCGCGCCGCACGACATGTACGGCGCCATGATCGTGGTCAGGATACGGTCGGGCTCCCGGTCGAGGCTGCGGGTCGCCATGACCGAGGGCACGTTGCAGCCGAAACCCACCACCAGCGGCACGAACGACTTGCCGGGCAGCCCCACGCGCTGCGTCAGGCGATCGAGCACGAACGCCACGCGGCCCATGTACCCGGAGTCCTCGAGGAAGGACAGGAACAGGAAGAGGCAGGCGATGACCGGGATGAACGTGCCGACGAGCTGGACCCCGCCGCCGACGCCGTCCGCCAGGAAGGTCGTCAGCCACACGGGCAGCCCGAGCCACTGGTAGGCCGCGCGCGGGCCCTCGACGAAGAGCGCGGAGCCCGCGATGTCGAAGAAATCGATGAACGCCGAGCCGACGTTGATCGTGAACATGAACATCAGGTAGATGACGGCGAGGAAGACGGGAAAGGCCAGTACGCGATGCAGGGCGACGGCATCGATCAGGTCCGTGACCGTGCGTTGGACCGTCCTGGCGTGCACCACGCCGTCGAGGATCGCGTCGATGCGGCGGTAACGCTCCTCGCTCGTTGCGTCGGCGTCCCGCGCGTCGGCGGTCCGCCCATGCGCCCCGGCGTCCGCGGCCGTGCCGAGCGCCTCGCGCAACGCGGCCAGCCCCCGGCGCCGGGTCGCGACCAGGGGGACGACCGGGCAGCCGAGGGCCGCGGACAGCGCGTCGGCATCCACCGTCATGCCGTGACGGCGCGCGACATCCACCATGTTGAGGGCCACGACCACGGGAAGACCCCGGTCGAGAAGCTGTGTTGTGAGGTAGAGGCCGCGGGACAGGCTGGACGCGTCGACCACGTTGACGAACACGTCGCCTCCGCCCCGCTCGATGTAGCCCCGCTCGATGTAGTCCCGCGCGATCCGCTCGTCGACCGCGTCGGCGGACTCGGCGTCGGACAGCCCGTATGTCCCGGGGAGGTCGACGACCTCGAACCGCTCGCCGCGCAAGCGAAAAGACCCGGTCTTGCGCTCGACCGTCACCCCCGGCCAGTTCCCGACCCGCTGCCGCGCGCCGGTCAGGCCGTTGAACAGCGTGGTCTTGCCGCAGTTGGGATTGCCGACGAGGGCGATTCGTGCGGGCTCGGCGCTGTCGCCCGTCGCCGCGTCTTCCGCCCGCGCCTGCCGCCGGCCGGGCGTCATGTGCGTTCGATCTCCACAGCCGTGGCTTCGGCGGGTCGTAGCGCGAGTCTGAAACCGCGGAAATGGATCTCGACGGGGTCGCCGAGGGGCGCGAAGCGCTGGACCCGGAACTCCGTCCCGGGAGTCAGGCCAAGGCTCCCGAGCCTCTGTACCAGTTCGCCGCTGTCCCCAAAGGAGACGACGCGGGCGCGTTCACCCACCGCGAGGTCTGCGATCGTGAGTGGCATGGCCCGATACTAGATGGAAATAATTCTCATTTACAAGCGGTGGGGGAGCCGCGGGCGAGGTCTCACGGGGATCGGCTGGCGCCGTCAGCCGTCGGGCAGCCTGCGCACGTAGAGTACGAGTTCGTGGTCCACGAGTTCGTAGCCGTGCTCCTTCACGACCTCTTTCTGCAGGGTTTCGATGCGCTCGTTCACGAACTCGGTCACCGTCCCCGTGTCGACGTCGACCATGTGGTCGTGATGCGCTTCGTCGGCGAGTTCGTACACGGCGTGCCCGTCGTCGAAGTTGTGACGGTCGACGATCCCGGCGCTCTCGAACTGGGTCAGCACGCGGTACACGGTGGCGAGTCCGACGGACTCGTCGGTCTGAATGAGACGCTTGTAGACGTCCTCCGCGCTCAGGTGGTGGGGCTCCGCGTTCTCCAGCACTTCGAGCACCTTGAGCCGCGGCAGCGTCACCTTCAGTCCGGCGCTTTTCAGGTTCCGTTGTGGCACTGTCCCTTCCCGGACGCGTTGCGCTCTGACGCCCTGCAGGCGGTCCCGCATGGCGCTCCCCGGAGCATTGAGGCACCGTACTACCTCGGCTATCGCGCGTCCAGCGCCATCGTCGGGGGAGCCCCGGGCAGGGCTTGCCCGGGTGGCGCAGGCGGGAATTCCGATACAATGCGCCGCGGGACGCATCCCGGAGAACCGCGGCCATTGAACAGCAGTAACGCGACGCCGGCTCGGGACGATGACGCCGCCCCCGCGGGCGCCTTCCCGGAAGGGTGGTATTTCGTTTCAGCGCTCGCGAGCCTGCGCCGGCAACGGCTGATCGAGAAGGTCTGGCTGGGCCAGGAAATCGTCGCCTGGTGTGACGACGAAGGAACCGTCTGCGTCGCGGAGGCGTACTGCGCGCACCTCGGCTCGCACCTCGGCCCTGGCGTCGGCGGCCGCGTCCGGCAGGGTTGCCTCGTGTGTCCGTTCCACGGCTTCGAGTACGACGTGACCGGCCAGTGCGTCGCGACGCCGGGGGCCGCCCCACCGACGAACGCGCGGCTCAAGGTCTTCGAGACGCAGGAGATCGCCGGCATGCTGTTCGCCTGGTGGAGTCCGGTAGGCCGTTCGCCCCAGTGGCGCCTCCCGGAGCTTGAGCAGGACGGTTGGGGCGGGGTCGGCTTCCGGGCGTTCCGTCTGCGTTCGCATCCCGAGTACATGGCCGAGAACGCCGTCGACGTAAACCACCTGTCGCATTTGCACGGCTATCACGAGACGCACCCGGTCGGCCGGGTCGCCGTGGACGGGGCGCACCTGCGCAGTGCGTTCGACTTCAAGCGGAGGGGCCGGGTCGCCGGGCTCTGGGCGGTCGAGACCAGCGTGTCGGCCGTGGTGAACCTGTATGGGCTCGGTTACTCGTTCGTCAACATCCACGAACGTACCATCGATGTTCACGCGCGGTTCTGGGTACTCACCACACCGGTGGACGTCACCCGGACGGACCTGCTCCTCGCCTGCCAGTTGCGCCCCCTGGCGCGCCCGAAGCGCGCCGTCCTCGGCCTGCGCTTCCTCCCCGTCGGCCTGCGCACGCGCCTCTACACCCAGTTTCTCCTGAACGGACAGGCCCGGGACGTCCGCCAGGACCTGCCGATCTGGAGCCACAGACGGTACACGCCCCGCCCGAAACTGAACCGGCTGGACGGAGAGATCATGGTCTTTCGCCGCTATTGCAGGCAGTTCTATCCGGGGGACGCCGACACCGCCGCCCGAGAACCGCCCGGGCGGCAGTCGGGTCGCAGCGTCATGGCGTGAGCCCGCGAGCCGGCGTGGGGACCACGCTGCACCGCGCCTTCTGTGCGGCGGTATTCGTCTTCCTGATCGCTCCGATCCTGGTGATCGTGCCGCTCAGCTTCAACGCCGAGCCGTACTTCACCTTCACCGAGGGCATGCTGCGGCTGGACCCGGACGCGTGGTCGCTGCGCTGGTACCGGACCGTTGCGGGGGATGAGCAGTGGCTGCAGGCGGTGGTCAACAGTATCGTGATCGGCGTCGGGGCGACGGTGTTGGCAACGACCCTGGGCGTGGTCGCGGCCCTCGGCCTGGCCGACCCCCGCATGCCCGGTCGAAGGCTGGCGATGGGGCTGCTCATCTCGCCCATGGTCACGCCCGTGATCGTCTCCGCCGCGGGCATGTTCTTCTTCTACACGAGCCTCGGCCTGGCGCAGACGCACGTCGGACTGATACTCGCGCACGCGGCCCTCGGGACGCCGTTCGTGGTCATCACGGTGACGGCGACCCTGTCGGGCTTCGATGCGAACCTGTTGCGGGCGGCGGCGGGACTCGGGGCCGGTCCGTGGGTGGGGTTCCGGCGGGTCCAGTTGCCGATCATCCTGCCCGGGGTCGTCTCGGGCGCGCTGTTCGCCTTCGCGACGTCGTTCGACGAGGTGGTGACCGTCCTGTTCATGGGGGGCGTGGAACAGCGCACCATTCCGCGGCAGATGTGGTCGGGCGTGCGCGAGGAGATCAGTCCCGCGATCCTGGCGGTCGCGACCCTGCTGATCCTGTTCGCGCTGTTCCTGATGGGTACGGTGGAGTGGCTGCGCCGGCGCGGCGGCCGGCCGGCTTGAGGAGGGAACCGTGACGGAGATGCGCGAGGCGGTCGCCGGAAGCCTGGGCGAAGACAGGCACGAGTCGGGGACGCCCCACGTCGAGTTCCTCGGCGTCGGCAAGAGCTATGACGGCGTCACCGAGGTCGTACGGGACCTGGAACTGACGGTGTACGAGGGGGAGTTCCTGACGCTCCTGGGCCCCTCCGGGTCCGGCAAGACCACCTGCCTGATGATGCTGGCGGGGTTCGAGGCGCCCACGGCGGGCCGCATCCGCATCGCGGGGCAGCGGGTGGACGACGTGCCGCCGCGGCGGCGCAACATCGGGATGGTGTTCCAGAACTACGCGCTGTTCCCCCACATGACGGTGGGCGGCAACCTCGCTTTCCCGCTCGAGGTGCGGCGCATCGATCGCGAGCACGCCGCGCAGCGCGTACGGCGCGCGCTCGAGCTGGTGCGGCTCACGGGCTTCGAGGACCGCAAGCCCGGCGAACTGTCGGGCGGGCAGCAGCAGCGCGTCGCCATCGCGCGGGCCCTGGTGTTCGAGCCGAATCTCGTGCTGATGGACGAGCCGCTCGGAGCCCTCGACCGGCGTCTCCGGGAAGAGATGCAGTACGAGATCCGGCGCATTCAACGAACGCTGGGCGTGACCGTCGTCTACGTCACCCACGACCAGCAGGAAGCCATGGCGATGTCGGACCGCGTTGCCGTGTTCAACCGGGGCCGCGTCCAGCAGGTCGCGCCGCCGGAGGTGCTGTACGAGGAACCGGAAAAGGGGTTCGTCGCCACGTTCATCGGCGACAACAACCTGTTACATGGCCGCATCGTGGCCGCCAAAGGCGACGTGTGCGTGGTGGACACGGGACATGGCATCGTGCAGGCGTTCCTGGTCGCGCCCCTCGAAGTGGGCGACGCGGTGACCCTGGCGATTCGTCCGGAGCGGGTCGCGCTGGCCGCCGAGCCGGGCCTGTACAGCAACGAGTTCGAAGCGCACGTCGACGACATCGCCTTCCTGGGCGACCACCTGCGCGTGCGGGTAGGCGTCTGCGGAAGCTCGAACTTCGTGGTGAAGATCCCGAACCGGGCGGGCCACGGAGCCGTGCTCGAGGACGACCGGATACGCATCGGCTGGACGCCCCTGGACTGTCGCGCGCTGGCCCCGGACAAGGATGAGGGAGGACCGTGATGAAGGTAGCTCGCGCACTGTGCGCATGGGGAGTCGCCGTCCTGGGCCTCGGGGCCGGCGGGGAGACGTTGACGGTCGTGTCCTGGGGCGGGGCCTACGAGCAGGCGAGCCGCAGCGCGGTGCTCGAGCCGTTCACCGCGGAGACGGGCATCGAGGTCGCCGTCGAGGTCTATAACGGCGGCCTCGCGCAGATACGCGCGCAGGTCGAGACCGGCAACGTCTACTGGGACGTCGTCGACCTCGAGCGCGCGGACGCCGTGCGCGCGTGCGACGAGGGGCTGCTGGAGTTCGTCGACCTCGACCAACTGGCGCCCGCGCCGGACGGCACGTCTCCCGCGGAGGACTACCCGGCCGAAGCGGTGACGGAGTGCGGCGGCGGGTTGCTCTACTACTCCACGGTGGTCGCGTACAACACCGAGATCCTCGCGGGGGCGAGACCGGCCGCGATCGCCGACTTCTTCGACCTCGCGCGCTTCCCGGGTCGGCGCGGCATGCGCAGGAGCCCGCTGGTCAATCTCGAGTTCGCGCTGCTCGCCGACGGCGTGCCGGTCTCGGAAGTCTACGGGACCCTCGCGACCGTCGAGGGCGTCGCGCGGGCGTTCCGGAAGCTCGACGGCATCAAGGACTCCATCGTGTGGTGGGAAGCGGGTGCGCAACCGCCGCAGATGCTGGCCGATGGCGAGGTGGTGATGAGCACCGCGTACAACGGGCGCATCTTCAACGCGCAGGTCCTGGAGAACCAGCCGCTCGAGATCCTCTGGGACGGCCAGGTGCTGGACTCGGGGATGCTCGGAATCGTGGCCGGCACCGCCCGGCTGGACGCGGCCCTCGAACTGGTGCGCTTCGCGAGCCGGCCGCAGGTGGAGGCGGCGATCAGCCGTTACATCTCGTACGGTCCGGTGCGCAGGTCGGCCGCGCAGTTCGTGTCGACGCACCGGGAGACCGGCATCGACATGCGCCCGCACCTGCCGACCAGCCCGGAGAACGTCCGGGGGGCGCTCCACAACGACTGGGAGTGGTGGAGCGACCATGGTGACGACATGAACGAGCGGTTCAGCGCATGGCTCGCGCGTTGATCCGGGGACGTGGCGGCGCGGCGGCGGGCCTGCGCGCGTGGGCGCTCGTGGTGCCGCTCGCCGCCTTCATCGGGGTCACCTTCGTCGCGCCCCTCGGTGCGATGCTGACCCGGAGCGTCCACACGCCCGTCGTGGCGGACGCGCTGCCCGAGACGCTGCGCCTGCTGGGCGGATGGGACGGTTCGGCGGCGCCGGGCGAACCGGTCTTCCGCGCGCTCGGGCAGGAACTGCTCGCGGCGCGGGAAGCCCGGACCCTCGGGCAGGTCGCGAACCGCGTGAACCGGGTCGAGGGCGGATTGCGGAGCGTGCTGACCCGGACCGCGCGGCGACTGCGTACCGCGGCGCCGTCGCCGGAGGCCGCTCCGGGCGCCGGGACCCAGCCTGACGCGACGCGGACCGCGGGCGCGCCGGCGCCGTGGCGGGACGCCATCCTCGGGATGGACGAGGCGTGGAACGAAGTCGCCACCTGGCGGGCGATCGAGCGCGCTGGAGAGCGCTTCACCGGCCGCCACTACCTGCATGCGCTCGACCTGGACGAGGCCCCGGACGGCGCGATCGTCGCCCAGCCCGAGGACCTGCGGATCTACCTGCCCCTGCTCGGCCGCACGCTGCTGGTGAGCCTCGCCGTTACGGCGCTGTGTCTCGCGCTGGGCTATCCCGTCGCCTACCTGATCGCCCGGGCGCCGCCCGACCGCGCCCCGTTGCTGCTGCTGCTCGTGCTCGTGCCGTTCTGGACGTCGCTGCTCGTGCGCACGACATCGTGGATCGTGCTCCTGCAGACCGAGGGCGTGATCAACGACCTGCTGGTGGCGGTCGGGGTGCTCGACCAGGACGGCCGCCTCGCCATGATCTACAACATGACCGGCACGATGGTCGCGATGACGCACGTCCTGCTGCCGTTCATGGTGCTGCCGCTGTACTCGGTGATGCGTACGGTTCCGCCGGAATACATGCGCGCGGCCGCTTCACTGGGGGCGACCTTTCCGGCGGCGTTCCGGCGCGTCTACTGGCCGCGGACGCTGCCGGGGGTGGCCGCGGGGTGCCTGCTCGTGTTCATCCTCGCGATCGGCTACTACATCACGCCCGCGCTGGTCGGCGGGCGGACGGGACAGCTCATTTCCAACATGATCGCGTATCACATGCAGCAGTCCCTGAACTGGGGCCTGGCCGCAGCCCTGGGAGGCATTCTGCTGGTGTGCGTCCTCGCGCTGTACCTGGCGTTCGACCGTCTGGTGGGGGTCGAGAGGATGCGGCTCGGAGCCTAGGCGGCTGCGCCGTGTGGTATGGTCCGGCGCGCTGGAAACGGCGGCATCCGCGAAGGCCGGCCGGCTATGGCGGTTTCGCTGCCGGAACCGCCGCGGGCATCGAGAGGAGGCGCAGTGTCAGGGGAAGTGCGCGAACTGGCCATCGCCGAGGAGCTCATCCTTCTGCTCCTGAAGGATGACACGGGCTTCGTCGCTCCCATACCGGAGTGGCGCATGTCCTGTGCCCTGGTGGGAGCGGTGCTCCTGGACCTGTCCTTCAAGGGACGGATCGACACCGACCTCGAGAAGCTCCACGTCGTGGACGCGACCCCCACCGGGGATCCGCTGTTCGACCCGACGCTCGCGACCATCGCGGGGGAGACCGACTCCCACGGTCCGCGGTACTGGGTCGAACGGCTGGCCGCGCATGCGGACGAGATCAACGAGATGGTCTTCGACCGTCTCGTGCAGCGCGAGATTCTCGATCACGACACGGCCGGCTTCTGGACGCTCTCCCGGCAGGTCGCCCGGTCGGGGCGCTACCCGCTCGTGGACGGGGCGCCGGGGGAGGAGATCCGCGGCCGGATCATGCGCACGCTGTTCGACCCGGAGGAGATTCCCGACCCCCACGACGTGACGGTGATCGGACTGGTGCGCGCGTGCGACGGCTTCAAGGCGCTGCTGCCTCCGGAGGAGCACGACGAGGTCGAGGACCGCATCGAACTGATCTCCGGCATGGACCTCTTCGGGCGGGCCGTGCTGTCGGCCGTGCGGAGTTCCTACTCGCCGCCGGCCAGCCTGCGTGCGGGTCGCCAGCCGCTGCCGGAGGTGAGTCTCTGGGAGTGCCTGGCGTCGCGGTCGTTCCGCTCCGGCAACATGCCGAAGTTCCTGGCCGAGAAGGCCCAGCAGCACGGGTCGGCGTATGCGCTCAGGCTGCCCGGCAAAAGGTTCGTCGTCCTCGCCGGCGCCGAGATGAACCACTGGGTCGGCCGCAAGGGTCGGCTCCATCTCCGTACCCGCGACTACCTCGAGGACTTCCAGGCCGCCTGGGGTACGGCGCGTTCGATCGCCAGCATGGACGGCGCCGATCACTACCGCATGCGCAAGGCTGCGCGAGCGGGGAACGCCCGGGCGGTGGTGGAGGACCGGCTCGCGGAAGTCTTCGCGACAGGACGAGAGCGATTCCGGAAGTGGGAGGTGGGCAAGACCCTCCCCGCCGAGGCGAACTGCCAGCGCTGGGTGGGCCGGCAGATGGCGCGGCTCAGCACCAGCATCGATCCGTCCGACGAACTCATCGACGGTCTGATCACGTACGAGTTTCGGGCCCTGCTGGTTTACGTGCTGGGGGTGTTCCCGAAGATCACCCTCCGCACGCCCGCCATGCGGCGCGCCCACCGGGCGGTGCTCGCCACTTATGACGAGATCCATCGCGGTCACTCTCCGGCCCAGCGCGAGGGCAAGCGCCGGGACCTCGTCGACGACCTCATGGACCTGCATTACGCGGACCCGCAGTTCCTGCCGGAGACGGACCTCGAGTTCGCGTTCATCGCGGCGTTGATTGCCGGGCACTACGTCGGCAGCGCCATGAGCTTCGCGCTGTACGAGTTGCTGACGCACCCGGACCTGGCCGAGCGGATCACGGCGGAGGCGGACGCCCTGTTCGCCGACGGGGACCCTGACGCGGGCGCGATGAACCTCGATGCGATCGACGTCACGCATCGCTTCGTGATGGAGAACCTGCGCCTGCATCCCGTGATCCCGGTCCACAACCGCACGGCGGCGAACTCCTTCGAGGTGGAGGGGAAGCTCGTACCCGCCCGCAGCACCGTCATGGTGGCCTACCCGGCGGCGCACTTCATGGCGGAGCACTTCCCGGAGCCGGACAAGTTCGATATCGAGCGGTACGTGCCGCCCCGCGATGAGCACCGCAAGCGCGGGGCGTACCAGCCCTTCGGGGTCGGCACGCACACCTGCCTCGGCTCCCGGTTCACGGAGCTCATGATGGTGGCCGACCTGTTGCTGCTCGCGCACCACCTGGAACTCGAAATGGTGCCGGCCAACTACAAGCTGAGGCTCTCGCCGCTGCCGAAGTTCAGCCCCGACAAGAAGTTCAGGTTCCGGGTGAAGCGGATACGCAACCCGATCCCGGTCGCGTCGTGAGGACGTGCCGACCCGCGCTGCTGTTGCCGATGCTCCTGGGCGCGTGTTCCCTGGCGCCGACCGCAGACGTCCCCGAGGAGGCCTCCGCAACCACCGACGCGCCGGCCGCGATCCCCGAGCGTGGCCTGCCCGATGGGCCGGCATGGTGGAAGGCGTTCGACGACCCGGTCCTCGACCGGGTGGCCGACGCCGTGCTGGAGTCCAATTTCGACCTCGACGAGGCCATGGCGCGCGTCGCGCAGGCCCGGGCCAGGGCGCGCATCGCCCGCGCCGTACTCGTGCCGGCCGTGCGGGCCAATGTCGGGGCGAACGAGTTCGACGCGCCCACGAACGCGGGCATCGGCGCGCAACTCAACGAACTGGGGCTCGGCCCCGACGTGTTCGGGGCGTTCGGCTTCGCGCTGCCCGAGAGGCTCGATCTCACGACGTACTCCGCCGGCGCGGAGTTCGCCTACGAGGTCGACTTCTGGGGCCGGGACCGCAGCGCCGCGCGCGCGGCCGGCGCGGAGCGGCTCGCCGCGGAGGCGGATCTCCGGACGGCGCGCATCCGGGTACTCTCGGAGACGGTAGGCACGTACCTGGAGGTCCTCGATCTCCGGCGCCAGCGCACCCTTGCGCGCGAACTCGTCGTGGTCTTGCGAGAGTGGGAGCGGTTGACGACGGCGCGGTACGACAGCGGCCTGACGGACGCGCGCGGTCTGTACGCGCTGCGTCGCAACGTACGGGAGGCCGAGGCCGAGCTGCCTCGGGTCGAAGGCCTGCTGGCGGACGCCGAGGGACGGCTCTGGGTCCTGGTGGGAGGCTATCGCGAGGAACTCGCCGACGGGTTGCCCGACGGCATCACGTTGGCGGAGTCGCGCGAGCCCGCTCCGGAGGCCGTGCCGGCGGACCTCCTGGCGCAGCGCCCGGACGTGTGGGCTGCGCGGCAGCGCGTGGAGGCGGCCCGTTACACCGTGGGCGCCCACCGGGCGGCCCTGCTGCCGTCGTTGTCGCTGACCGGTTCGATCGGGCTGCAGAGTTCGGAGTCCTCGGGCTGGTTCGATGCCGATCAGTGGTTCCGCAACCTGAGCGTGAACCTCATGGCCCCCGTCCTGCAGCGCGGCCGGCTGCGCGGCAATGTGGAGTTGGCGGAAGCGCGGCTGGACGAGGCGGTCGCCGCGTTCGGACGTTCCGTCGTGACGGCGGCCAACGAGGTGCGCAGCGCCCTCACCGGCCTGGAGACCAGCCGGCGACGTGTGGCTGCGCTCGCTGCCGTGGAGGAGGCGGCCGGTGCCGAGGTCGCCCTGCAGAGGGAGCGGTACGTGTCCGGCGTGGAGGACTATGCGGGTGTGCTGGCGTCGAGGCAGGTCCTTGCCAGGGCCAGGTCCGCACGCGCCGGCGGGGAGCGGGACCTGGGTTTTGCGCGGTTGGCACTGCATCGGGCGCTCGGCGGCGCCTGGAGTCCGGACACGGCGGAAGGCGTGGCGGGCGAGCCAATGGCGCATGCGGGATCGGGAGTGGCCGCCGCAGTGACGAGTGACGTGAAATGAGCAGGAGAATGGGATTGCTGGTCGCCGTGGCGATCGTGGGGGCCGCCCTGGCGGTGGCCGTGGGCCTCGTGTCGCTCGCGCCGGAGCCCGAGCGGACGGAGCCGCCCTCCCGGATCCCGTTCGTGGAAACCGCCCCGGTGGTCGGCGGCTCCGGCGCCATTCCCGTGAACGTGGCGGGTACGGTACGGCCGACCGCGGAGATCCAGGTCGCTCCGGAGGTGGGAGGCAGGGTCGTCTGGGTCAATCCCGACTTCCAGAGCGGCGGGAGGATCGATGCCGACGAGACGGTCTTCCGGATCGAGGAAGCGGACTACCGTTACCGGCTGAGGGAGGCCGAGGCCGCGCTCGCCGCCCGGCGCGCGGCCTACCTGCAGGCCCAGGAGGAAGCGGCGCTGGCCCGGGCCGAGTACGAACGCTATGCCGACCGCGAACCCGCCGCGCTGTCTGCCGGACAGGCCAATCCGCTGGCCTTGTGGGAGCCTCAGCTCGAGGCGGCCCGTGCGGCGCTGGACCGGGAGGAGGCGAAGGTCGCCGAGGCCAACCTGGCGCTGTCCCGCACCCGGGTGCAGGCACCGTTCGATGGCTTCGTGCGGGAGGAGTCCGTGGACGTGGGGCAGTTCGTGACGGCGGGCCAGACCGTTGCACGGCTGTTTGCGGCGGACGCGGTCGAGGTCGTCGCCCCGCTCTCCGACCAGGACGCGGCCCTGATCCCCGGGTTGTGGTCGGTTCGGTCGGGGGATGGGGAGCGTCGCGTGCCGGCGCGGGTCATTGCGGAGTACGGTGACGCGCGTTACGCCTGGGCCGGTCGGGTGGACCGGGTGGAAGCCGCGCTCGATGCGCAGACGCGCACGATCGACGTGGTCGTGCGCGTGCCGGATCCGTTCGAATCCGGCGCATCGGTCGGCCGGGGCGGGACGTCGGAGGGCGGTCCGCCGCTCCTGGTGGGCAAGTTCGTGGAGGTGGAGATCGAGGGGCTCGCGCCCGAACGGTACTTCAGGGTCACCCGGGCGGCCCTGCGGCCCGGGGATGAAGTCTGGGCGGTGGACGACGGCGGGACCGTGCGTATCGTGCCCGTGCGCGTACTGCAGCATGGCGACGACGAGGTTTTCGTCACCGGCGCGCTGCGAGGCGGACAGGGAGCCGTCATCGCCGGACTGCAGTTCGCCACCGAGGGCATGCGCGTCCGGACGGGCGCTACGGCCGGACGATGAACGGGTCCGACCTCTGCTAAGCTCCGGGCCTCGCCAGTCGGCCCGCGCGAACGTCGAGAGGTCTTCA
Organism: Pseudomonadales bacterium; assembly: GCA_022827245.1. Taxonomy (GTDB): domain Bacteria; phylum Pseudomonadota; class Gammaproteobacteria; order Pseudomonadales; family Azotimanducaceae; genus VXNE01. Next base: position 55,709 of record JAJDTI010000138.1, read on the forward strand.
TGGCAATCACCGTCACCCCCAACGACAACGCCGCCGGCGCCGTCGTCACCGACGTGGACCTCGCGACGCTCGACGACGCCACCTGGGCGGAGGTGTACGGCGCCTTCCTGACCCACGGCCTGCTGATCTTCCCGGGGCAGCACCTCGACGAGGAAGCCCAGGGCGCCTTCGCCAGGCGCTTCGGGGACATCGAGAAGCTGTATCCCGGGCAGGACCAGGCGACGCTCCATTTTGGGAACGTCAAGGCGGACGGCGAAGTCACCCAGCCCAGCGACGAGTCGTTCAAGCTCCTGCGCGGCAACGAGGGCTGGCATACGGACAGCACCTACATGCCGCTCGCGGCGAAGGCCTCGATGCTCATGGCGCTCGTGGTGCCCGCGGAGGGGGGCGGGACGGAGTTCGCGGACATGCGCGCTGCCTACGACGCGCTGGACCCGGGCATGCAGGAGAGACTCGCGGGGCTGTCCGCCTATCACTCGCTCTACCACTCGCAGGCCCGGGCCGGCTTCGCGCACACCACGGATCACATGTACGGCTTCCACGACAAGGGCGCGCCGCTGCGGCCCGTCATCAAGACGCATCCCGAAACGGGCAGGAAGTCGATCTACACGGGCCGGCACGCCTACCGGATCGAGGGGATGGATCCGGGCGAATCGCTGGCGCTGCTCGACGGGCTCCTGGCGGATGCGTGCCAGCCGCCGCGCACGTACCTGCACGCCTGGACCGTGGGCGATCTGGCGGTGTGGGACAACCGCTGCATGATGCACCGCGCCCGGCCCTACGACACGAGCCAGCCGCGCATACTCCGGGCGTCGCGGATCTCGGGCGAGCCCGAGTCGGAGCTGGCTCCGACGTTCGCGGACCCGAAAGCCGACGCCTTCCATCCCACGGCTTCCAACGAGTCGGCGTTGACCGCGGGCGCGCCTGGGAGCGAGCCACGCTCGGAGTCTCCGCGGGACACCGACCTGTACGGGTGACCGGTGCGGGGTGCAGGAGGGGCTGTCCCCGCCTCGTCTGAACCATGAAATCTCGGTGCCTGCCGCCGAGATTTCATGGTAGTGTTTGGTCGTGATTCCGCGTACCGTCCACGTCGGCGCCGTTCTGGATCGACTTCGCTCGTTTCCGGTCGTTGCGATTCTCGGACCGCGCCAGATCGGGAAGACGACGCTGGCGGGACAGGTCGCCAGAAGTTACGCCGGCGCCGCGCACCGGCTGGATCTGGAAGATCCCGCGGATCTGAACCGGTTGATGGGCGACCCCGGGCTCGTTCTGGAGCCATTGACCGGGCTGGTGGTGATCGACGAGATCCAGCGCCGCCCGGACCTTTTCCCGCTCCTGCGCGTACTCGCGGATCGGCGCCCGTTGCCGGCTCGCTTCCTGGTTCTTGGCAGCGCCTCGCCGGATCTGCTGCGACAGTCTTCGGAGACGCTCGCAGGCCGCATTGTCTATCACGAACTCGGGGGGCTCGGGTTGCACGAGGTGGGACTTCACCGGCTCACGCGGCGCTGGTTGCGTGGAGGGTTTCCACGCGCATGGTTGGCGCGTTCCAACGGGGCTGCCACCGTCTGGCTTGAGAGTTTCGTCAGGACGTTCCTGGAACGCGACCTGCCGCAACTCGGGGTCCGCGTGCCAGGGCCGACGTTGCGGCGCTTCTGGACCATGATGGCCCACTGGCACGGCCAGGTCTGGAAGGCATCGGAGTTCGGGCGCTCGTTCGGCGTGGCCGACACGACGGTGCGCCGCTACCTGGACATCCTGACGGGCGGGCTGGTGATTCGGCAACTGCAACCCTGGCATGCGAACGTGGCGAAACGCCAGGTCAAGGCACCCAAGATCTATCTGCGGGACACGGGGGTCCTCCACGTGCTGCTGGGCATCGACGACATGCGCTCCCTCGACGCGCACCCGAAGTCGGGCGCCTCCTGGGAGGGCTTCATCCTGGAGACCGTTGTCGACAGGCTTGGTCTTCCAGATGAGGACATGCACTTCTGGGCGACGCATTCCGGGGCGGAGCTCGACCTCGTGTTTGGACGAGGCCAGCGCAGGATCGGGGTGGAGATCAAGCGGACCACGACGCCAAAGGTCACGCGGTCGATGCGAACGGCCCTGGAGGATCTCGATCTGCGCGAGTTGGTCGTGATCCACGCCGGAAAAGGCTCCTACCCGTTGGGTTCGAGGATTCGGGCCGTGTCCGCCAGCCGTCTGCACGACGACCTCGGCCTGGGTCGCTGGCCACGGCTGTAGCCGGCCGGAAGCCACATCCGAGCGTATACAATGCCGGGGACTTCCAGGGGGGAACCGCCATGCTGAACCTGTCGATCCCGGACAGCGTCGCGCCGCTGCGCGCCCAGGTCCTCGAGTTCATCGAGAAGGAGATCTACCCGATCGAGAACGACTTGTACGAGGAGACGCCGGAGCGGCGGCGCAGCCTGACGCGGGGCCTGATGGACAAGGCGAAGGCCGACGGGCTGTGGGCGCTCGGCCACCCGGAGGAGATCGGCGGGGGCGGACTGCCCTTCATGGACTACGTCTTCGTGAACGAGGTCATCGGCCGTTCGCCCATGGCCACGGTGGCGCTCGGCACGCACTCGCTGCAGGACTCGATCATGCTCCACATGTACGCGAGCGACGAGTGGCGGGAGAAATACCTGGCGCCCCTGGTGGCCGGCGAGGTGTTCCCGAGCTTCGGCATGACCGAGCCGGACGTTGCGAGTTCGGACCCGACGCAACTGCAGACCCGCGCGGAACTCGACGGGGACGAGTGGGTCATCAACGGCCGCAAGTGGTTCACTTCCGGCGCGGGCAGCGCCGCCTACACCACCGCCATGGTGCGCACGGAGCCGGATGACACGCCGGCGCACTCCGCTTTCTCGATGATCGTCGTGCCGACGGACACGCCGGGCTACGACATCGTTCGCGACGTCAGGGTGATGGGCCAGTACGACGGCCACTACGAGGTCGCCTACAACGACGTCCGCGTGCCGAAGGACAACCTGCTCGGCCCGCGCGGGCAGGGGTTCAAGATCGCCCAGCACCGGCTCGGGCCGGGCCGCATCTTCCACTGCATGCGCTGGCTCGGCCAGGCGCAGCGCGCCTTCGACCTGATGTGCGAGCGGGCCAACACGCGGGTCGCCTTCGGCAAGACCCTCGGCCAGCACCAGCAGATCCAGAAGTTCATCTTCGACACGGCCTGCGAGATCCAGGCGAGCCGCCTGCTGACGCTGCACGCGGCGCAGAAGATCGACCAGGGCGACGAGGCGCGGGTGGAGATCGGACTGATCAAGGTGTACGGCGCGACGATGCTGCACAACGCCATCGACCGCGCGATCCAGGTGCACGGCGCCAAGGGGGTCACGGAGGACACGCCGCTCGAGCGGATGTACCGCCATGCGCGTTTCGCGCGCATCTACGACGGCGCCGACGAGGTGCACGTGCAGACCACGGCGCGGCGTATCCTGCGCTTCTACGGGGAGGGGGGCAGCTTCGACTTCGGGACGCGCTGATCCGATGAGCTGGGGAGCGGAACGCGCCGCCAAAGGCGTGGTGGAACGGGACTTCGCGGTCGAGGCGGACAGCGGTCGTGTCCCGGGCGTGTTCTGGAGGCCGGACGGGGCGGATGCGCTCCGGGGGCTCGTGATGCTCGGTCATGGAGGCGGCGCCGACAAGCGCGCCCCCTACCTGCTGGCGGTCGCCCGGTGGCTCGTGCGCGACCACGGTATCGGCGCTTTCGCGATCGACGGTCCGGGCCACGGAGAACGTCTCGCGCAGGGCCAGGAAGTCGACTTCGAGGCGGCGTGGGGTTCGCCGGAGGCGACGGACAGCGTCATCGCGGACTGGCGTAGCGCGCTCGACTTCGTCCGCGCCTCCGCGGGAGACGCACCGCTCGGCTACTGGGGGCTGTCCATGGGCACGATGATGGGCCTGCCCCTCGTCGCGGCGCTGGACGAGGTCCGGGTCGCCCTGCTCGGCTTGATGGGGCTCTGGGGCCCGAATGCGGATCGCCTGGCCGCCGACGCGCCGCGCCTGCGGTGCCCCGTGCGCTTCCTCGTGCAGTGGGACGACGAGATCGTGCCGCGGGACCGGGCGCTCGAACTGTTCACGCGCATCGGTAGCGCGGAGAAGACGCTGCACGGCAATCCCGGCCTGCACGTCGAGGTGCCGCCGCGGGAGATGCGCGACTCCACGGTGTTCCTCGCGCGGCACCTCCGGTCGTGACGGCCTGAACCTCCGGAGACGGTTGCGTGGCTGAACGACTCCTGGAAGTCCGCGACCTGCACGTCCACTTCGGCGACGTCGCCGCCGTACGGGGAGTGTCCTTCGGCATCGAGGCGGGCGAGACCGTCGCCCTCGTCGGCGAGTCCGGTTCCGGCAAGTCCGTCACGGCGCTCTCGATCCTCCAACTGCTGCCGTATCCGCTCGCGAGCCACCCCGCCGGCAGCGCCCTCGTTCACGGGGAGGAAATGATCGGCGCGGACCGGGCCAGGCTGCTGGACGTGCGGGGCGGCAAGGTCAGCATGGTCTTCCAGGAACCGATGACCTCGCTCAACCCGCTGCACACGATCGCCAAGCAGGTGGGCGAGTCCCTTGTCGTGCACAAGCGGCTCAATCCGAAGCAGGCGCGCGCCCGGACCCTGGAGCTGCTCGAGCACGTGGGGCTGCAGGACGCGGAGGCGCGTCTCGGCGCGTATCCCCACGAGCTGTCCGGCGGCCAGCGGCAGCGGGTCATGATCGCGATGGCGCTGGCGAACGAGCCGGACCTCCTGATCGCGGACGAGCCGACCACGGCGCTGGACGTCACCATCCAGGCGCAGATCCTCAAGCTCCTGAAGGAACTGCAGCGCGAAATGGGCATGGCGATGCTCCTCATCACGCACGACCTCGGCATCGTGCGCACGATGGCGGACCGCGTGTGCGTGATGACCGACGGCGAGATCGTCGAGACGGGACGCACCGAGCGGATCTTCCAGACCCCCGGCCATCCCTACACGCAGCACCTGCTGGCGGCGGAGCCCAAGGGCGACCCGGCGCACGACGATCCCACCGCGCCGGTTGTCGCGTCCGCCGAGGGGCTCACCGTGCGCTACGCGATCGGCAAGGGCTGGTTCGGCGGCAAGCGCTACTTCACCGCGGTGCGCGATGTCGCGGTGACGGTGCGCGCCGGACAGACCGTGGGCGTGGTCGGCGAATCGGGCTCCGGCAAGACCACGCTCGGGCTCGCCATGCTGCGGCTGATCGCGGGGGAGGGCGGCATCCATTTCGACGGGCGCGACATCGGCGCCATGAAGCGTCGCGCCCTGATCGGCCTGCGCAAGGACATGCAGATCGTGTTCCAGGACCCGTACGGTTCCCTGTCGCCCCGGATGACGGTGCAGCACATCATCGAGGAGGGGTTGCGGGTACACCAGCGGGAGGTGTCGGCCGCCGACCGGCGGACGCGGGTGGCGGAGGTGATGACCGAGGTCGGGCTCGAGCCCGCGCACATGGACCGCTACCCCCACGAGTTTTCGGGCGGCCAGCGGCAGCGCATCTCCATCGCTCGGGCGATGGTCCTGAAGCCGCGCTTCCTCGTGCTCGACGAACCCACCTCGGCGCTCGACATGTCGGTCCAGGCGCAGATCGTCGACCTGCTGCGCGACCTGCAGAAGGCGCACGACCTCGGGTACCTGTTCGTGAGCCACGACCTCAAGGTGGTCCGCGCCCTGGCCAACTGGATCATCGTCATGCGCGACGGCGTGATCGTCGAGCAGGGACCGGCCGACGAGGTGTTCGACCACCCGCGCAGCGCCTACGCGAAAGCGCTGTTCGCGGCGGCGCTCGACATGGCCGTGGACGAGGAAGCCGTTCGGCAGTAGTCGTTCATGGACTCCGTCGGACGGTTCCTGGACGTGCTGGACGGCCATCTCGGCGCCGCGGTCTGGTTCCCTTACGTCCTGCTCGGCGTGGGCGTGTTCTTCACGATCTACCTGGGCGTCCCCCAGGTGCGTTACTTCGCGCGGGCCTGGGGCGTGCTCTTCGGGCGCCACAGCCGCTCGGACGCCGAGGGCGACACGTCCCACTTCCAGGCGCTGTCGACGGCGCTCTCGGGCACGGTCGGAACGGGCAACCTTGGGGGTGTGGCGCTCGCCATCTTTCTCGGCGGTCCGGCGGCGCTCTTCTGGATGTGGGCGACCGCGTTCGTCGGCATGACGACGAAGTTCGTCGAAGTGACCATCTCGCACAAGTACCGCGTGAAGGACGACCAGGGCCGGATCGCGGGCGGGCCGATGTACTTCATGGAGCGGGGGCTGCCGAAGCTCCGGCTCGGCGGACGTTCGTGGCACGTGGGGAAGTGGCTCGCCGTGTTCTTCGCCGCGGCGACCGTGCTGAGCTCCGTGGGCTCCGGGAACATGCCCCAGAGCAACAACATGGCGTCGGGCCTCGAAACCTCCTTCGGCATCCCGTCGTGGGTGTCGGGGCTGGCGCTCGCCACGCTGATGTTCCTCGTCATCGTCGGAGGCATCCGGCGCATCGCGGCGGTGGCCGGGACCGTGGTGCCGTTCATGGGCGTGCTGTACGCGATCGGCGCGCTGGCCGTGGTCATCTCGAACCACGAGGCGGCATTGCCGTCGTTGCTTTCCGTGTTCCGCGACGCCTTCACGGGCAGCGCCGCCAGCGGGGGCTTCCTGGGGGCGACGTTCGCCTACGCCTTCAACCGCGGGGTGAACCGGGGCCTGTTCTCGAACGAGGCCGGACAGGGCTCCGCCCCGATCGCGCACGCGGCGGCGCGGGCCGACGAACCGGTGTCCGAAGGCATGGTGTCGATCCTCGAGCCGTTCATAGACACGCTGGTCATCTGCTCGCTGACCGGACTGGTGATCCTGTGCAGCGGCGTGTGGGCGGAGAAGTTCGAGACGGACTTCCAGGCGGCGGACACGGAATTCGTCGAGGGCGTCTACACCGACACGGAACCCGCGGACGTGACGGCCCTGTTCGGCTACCTGAACGGGCTGGACGCGGGCGTTCGGGCCGCGAGCGGGAGCTACCGGGTCGAAGCCGGACGGCTGGCGGGCGCCGGCGTCACGGTGCTGCACAACCGGTCCGTCGCCGAGGACGTGCGCTTCCTGGCCGACGGGGAGCCGTACACCGGCATCATCCGGATCGAGGACGGCGACCTCGCGACGGACGTGTCCCTGCACGGACGGTCGCTCCTGCACTCGGTACCGCTGACCGCGGAGGCCTTCAAGCGTTCGTTCCTGGGCGACTACGGCCAGTACGCCGTGACCGTCGGCCTCGTGCTGTTCGCCTTCACGACGGCGGTCGCCTGGTCCTACTACGGCGACCGGGCGATGACCTACCTCTTCGGGACCGCGTCCGTGCTGCCCTACCGCCTGGTGTACGTGGCCGCGTTCTTCCTCGCGGCCGTGATGGACACCTCGCTGGTCTGGAAGCTGTCGGCCGTCACGCTCGCGCTCATGGCGCTGCCGAACCTGCTCGGTATCGTACTGCTGCGGCGGGAGATGAAGGAGGCGATCGCGGCGTACTGGGAGCGGTTCCGATGACGGCCGGTGTCGGCACATCAATGCCTATCTCCTCGTTGAGATACAGGACCGGAAAGCTCCGCGGCGGGTTCCACCGGCCCCCATGCCGCTCCGCGAAGCGGGGATCGAGCGGATCACGCCATGCGGGATCGGCGATTCGCCACCAGACGTGACCGTCGGGAATCCGTTCCGCCAGGAGCCGTCTGGTCAGGGCGGGACGCGCTCGAACGCGAACATGTCGCGGCAGGCGGCGAGCAGCGTCGGCGTGTCGCCACGCGTCAGCAGGTCCGTGAGGGAGACGCCCCCGAGGGCAGGCACGGGCCGCCGCACCACCGCGGGTATCCGGTCGCGCTTCAGGTAGTGCTGGAGCAGGTCGGTGGCGGCTGCGAGATCGGCCAGGGCGCCGGCCCGGTGGACCGGTGGACCGTGACGCAGCCACTTGGCCAATGCCTGGCGGCTGACGCCGAAGAGCCGTGCGGCTTCGGCCTGGCTCCAGCCCCATACCTGCATGGTCCGCAGAAGTGACCGGGCCGACCGGTGACGATCCACGCCCTCCACGAACGCGTCGAGCCAATCCGTTTCGTGGGCGTGGGCGGCGACCACCTGCCGCGCGGCCTCCTGCGGGCCCAATGCCGAGATGTCGGTTGCCGTGGCCATCTCATGCGCAACCGTATGTCAACTGACAACCATATGTCGACGCGTGTGGGGCGAGGATTCGGGTTAGCGCCACCAAAGGCATCGCCCTGGCGGGCGGTGAGTCTTCTTGGGAGGGGCAAGCCCCTACGCGGGCCGCCCTTGCGCTCCCCGGCTGAGGGCTCTTTGCTTGCGAGGGGCAGGCCCCACGCGCGCCCCCGCGGAGGGCGGGGTGGGTGGGGGGGGCCGGGCCCCACCCCCCGCCGCCCCCACCACCTCCGGGAGGCGCCCCCGGGCCCCACGGGGCCGCCGCGGCTTGCTGGGTGTGGGGGTGCGGGGTGGGCGCGACGCCCGACGCCGTGCTGGAACGGCTCTGGGCTGGGGCCAGGAGCCCTCAGCCGG
>JAJDTI010000004.1 GCA_022827245.1 Pseudomonadales bacterium
GGGTCGCCCCAGGTGAGGCCCGTACCGAAGAGGTTGCGCGCGAGCACCTGGTAGACGGCGACGCAGATCATCGCGCCGAGGAGCGCCACGAGGAGCGCCGACTCCACCTGGCGCAGCGTGCGTGACAACCTATCGAGCAAGCTCGGTCCTGTACTCGGCGAGCAGGCCCACGAAACGCTCGTAGCGCTCCGGCGTGACGATGCCGCTGGCGGCCCAGGCGCCGGACACCTCGTCGGCGCGCTCCTGCCACTCCCGCGTCTCCGCCGGGGACGGTTGCAGGAATGTCAGGCCCTGGCGCTGCATCACCTCCCGCACCGCGTCGTGGTCGCGGCGGTTGCCGGCGTCCGCTTCCCGCACCGCCGCGCCAAGGATCCGCCGTACGACCGCCTGGTCCTGCGGGTCGAGCCGCTCGAACGGTCTCTTGGCCAGCACCATCGGGGCGTAGATGTACATGAACGGCAGGTCGAGGACGTACCGGAGCTGGCCGTGCCACTGCAGGGCCACCGCGCCGACGAGGGGTGCCGCGACGGTGTCGATGAGCCCGGTCTGCAGCCCCGCCAGCACGTCCGGGATGGTGAGGGGCACCGGCGTGATGCCGAAGTCCTTGAGGGCCTTGGCGGCCGTGTCGTCGCCCTGCGGCGTCCAGACCTTGAGGCGCCGGGCGTCCGCCAGCGAACGTGCCTCGCGGGTCGCCATGGCGTACGCCATGCCGACCTCCGCGAAGCCGGCGCAGACGAAGCCCGCGTCCTCGAGGCCGCGCATCAGTTCCGCATCGAAGCGCGGACGCACGTGGTCGACCTCGGCGAGGCTCCGGAACTGCATCGGGAGGTTGTAGAGGTGCAGGTCCGGGAAGATCCGGTTGAACACGCCCGTCGTGACAATGGCGCCCTGCAACTGCCCGATGCGCATCTTGCGCATCATCGCGCGGTCGTCGCCCATCACCCCGCCCGGGTAGAGTTTCAACTGGACGCGCCCCTCGGTCCGCTCCTCCACGTCGCGGGCGGCGTTGCGCAGGAGCTTCATCCACACCGACCCGTCCGGCGACACCGTCGCGATCTTGAGGGTCGCCCCGAGCGCCGGCGGCGCGCCGGCGAGCAGCACCGCTGCGGCGAGGAGGATGGAGCGCAGCGCGCCCCCCTTAGAAATAGTCATCCGCCGACTCCAGCAGGGCGCGGGCCTGTTGCTGCGCCACGAGGTTCGCGAGGGTCATGCCGCGCTGCCTGGGCTCCGCGGCCAGCGCCGCGCGCAGTTCCCGGTCGTGCAGTTCCCGGTCGAAGACCAGCCGGCCGTAGCGTTCCGCGAGCAGTACGCGGGCCATCAGGAAGCGTCCTCCCGACAGCTCGATCGCGCGTTCGAAGTGCTCCCGCCCGAGTTCCGGCCGACCGCCCAGCGCCGCCGGCACGAGCGTCTCGAAGACCCCCATGTACATGCGCGGTCCGCCGTGCTCGTACCCCTCGTCGAGTTCTGCGAGGCGCGCCATGAGCGACTTGACGCGACCGAGTTCCGCCACCGCGCCCCAGTCGTCGCTGTACGCCTGGATCCAGCCCGCCCAGGCCGTGGCGAACGCGTAGGCCACGGGCACGTCCTCCCGGCGCAGCTCGGGCAGGCGCTCCTCGAGCGCTGCGACGCTGTCCGTGCGCACGGCGCAGGTCCAGGGGATCTCTTCGCAGGCTGCGCGAGCTGCCAGTCGCAAGGCCTTGTCGGCAAACGCCCGGCCGCGTTCCGGGTCGTCCACGAACGCGGTTCCATACGCGCCGTTCAGCGTGGCGGCGGCGGACAGCAGCGCGGGGTTGTCCGGGTCCGACTGCAGGAGCGCATCGAGCATGATCAGGTACGCCGGTGCGCCGTCCCGCACGACGGCGAGGTCCTCGCTGTCGAGGATCGCGGAAGACAGGTCCTCCGCCAGGTCCTCCGTCACCGACGACACGAGGGAAGCACAGCCGCCGAGCAGAATGCACAGCACGAGCGCCGCGCCCGCACGCAGCCACGCGCGCCCCGGGTCCGGGCGAGCCGGCACGTCGGTTCCACGGAAGCGCCCCGCGCTCGGCGCCTTCGGCTTTCGGGCGCGCATGCGGCGGCATTTAACGGGGCGGACCCGGACAATGCAACCCGAAACCCGCCCGGCTGCCGCCCGATGGCCGAGGAGCGCTTTCCGGCGACTCGCGCTCCGACTAAAATGGTGGGTTCCCCGCAACGCTCCGTGTCCCATGCCGCAATTCGTCACCGCCAACGGTGCGATGCAATTCGAACAGTACGGTGCGCGCGCCGACGCGCCCGTGCTGCTGATACACGACATCGGGCTGCAACTCGTGCACTGGCCGCCGTCCCTCGTGGAAGGGATCGTGGCCGCGGGCTTTCGCGTCATCACCTACGATGCGCGCGACACGGGGCTTTCCTTCGACCACCCGGCGGACGCCGTGGATCTCGCCGACGTCATCGCGAACGGCGGCGGCATCGAGGCCGCGTACACCGTGACCGACATGGCCGAGGACGCCTGCCGGCTCCTCGATCACCTCGGGCAGGCCGGCGCCCACCTGGTCGGCTTCTCACTCGGCGGGATGGTGGCCCAGCGGCTGGCGATCGATCATCCCGAGCGCGTGTTCACCTGGACGTCGATAGGCTCCAGCGCGGGGGCGTTCCCCTTGCCGAAGCCCGGGGACGGCCTCCTGCCCGCATTCGCCGAGCCGACCAGGAGCCAGCAGGAAGCCGTCGGCCGGAGCGTCGTATGGGCCCAGCACCTCGGCGGGCCGCGCCACGACTCCGCACGCGTCGGCATCGGCCGCTTCGCGCGCGCGGCCCACGCGCGCGCACACCGCCCCGACGGCGCCGCGCGGCAACTGCTCGCCGCGGCGGGGGAGCGGGACCGGAGCGCGCGCCTGCGCAAGTTGCGCATGCCGGCGCTCGTCCTGCACGGCGACGCGGATCCGCTCATTCCGGTGTCGGCCGCGCGCCACATCGCCACCGCCGTGCCGAAGGCGCGCCTCGAGATCGTGGAAAGCATGGGCCACGACTTGCCCGAGCCGCTGATGCCCGCCCTCGTGGCGCACATCGTCGCGCTCATGCGGGGCTCCGAAACGCCGCGCTGAGACCGCCCGCGGGCCGGGCGAAGCTCAGAACAGCCAGGTCTCCACGTTCTCGACGGGCTGACGCCGCTCGAGCTGCCGCAGGCCCTTGACGCAGCGGACGATCCACCAGAGGAACACGGCCAGCAGCACCAGCACCCCTATACCCACCAGCAGGAGGGCCAGCCCGATCACCACGTAGAGCGCGGCGAGCCAGAAGGTACGAACCTGGTAGCGAAAGTGCGTGCGCAGCCAGTCCTCGCTATCCCCGCGGGCGACGTAGGCCCAGACCACGCCGACCACCATGGTCACCCCGACGACGAGCCCCACGAGGTAGAGGACGTAGACAAGCTGCGCCTGCCGGGCGTCCTCCAGGGAAACTTCCGTCGTCACCGCACGCTCCGGCCTATCCCTCCGCGAGTCCCCGCACGATGTCCATCGTCCGGCCCAGCGTCTCGAGCTGCCCGGCCATGTCCGCACCCGCCGGCTGGACGCGGAGGGTCGTGATCCCCGCGTCGCGGTAGGCGGCGATACGGGCGCGGACCGCGGCTTCGTCGCCCAGCAGGTTCGCCTCGACGACCATCCGGTCCGGCACGCGCGCCGCCGCCTCGTCGCGGCGGCCGGCCACCCACAGGCGCTGGACCTCCGCGGCGTCCTCCTCCCAGCCCCCGCGCCGGTACGCGTCGTTGTAGAAGTTCGTGGTGGGAGAGCCCATGGCGCCGAGGGTGAAGGCCATGCCGGGCTTGAGCGGCGCCACGAGGGCATCGAGGTCGTCCCCGAACGCCACCGCCCCACCGGCCTGCAGGTCGACGTCGTCCAGGCTGCGGCCCGCCGACTCCGCGCCCCGCCGGAGGAACTCGAGATGCGCCGCCGCCCCTTCGGGCGTGAAGGAGGTCCCGAGCCAGCCGTCGGCTTCCGCGCCGGTGTACTCCAGCGCCCGGGGACCCAGCGTCGCGAGGTAGATCGGTATGTCGGGATTTCCGGGCTGGGCCAGCCTGAGCGCCTTGCCCTCCCCGCCCGGCAACGGCAGCCGATGGTGGCTGCCCTCGTAGGCGAGCTTCTCGCCGGCGAACGCGAGTCGCACGATGTCGACCGTCTCGCGCATCCGGGACAGTGGCGCCCGAAAACGCGTGCCCTGCAGACCCTCGACGACCTGGGGTCCGCTGGCGCCGAGGCCCAGGAGGAACCGGTCCCCGCTGATGGCCGCCATCGTCAGCGCCGTCATCGCCGTCATCGAGGGCGTGCGGGCGCTGATCTGCATGATGCCCGTGCCGAGACGGATGCGTTCCGTGCGCGCCGCCAGGAACGCCAGCGGCGCGATCGCGTCGTGGCCCCAGGCCTCGGCGGTCCACACGGTGTCCACACCGAGCTTCTCCGCCTCGACCACGTACTCGACCTGCCGCTCGAAGTCGCGCTGCCGGCCCGAAGCCGCCCCGCCCACACCGATGCTTACCTTCATGGATCCTCCCGGCCGTCGCGCCGCGAGTATAGCGTCCGCTCCACCCGCCGGGCGGCGGTCGCACCACCGTTTGACCCGTCGCGCGGGCTGGTGCTAGCGTCCTTTTCGCCAGCCAAACGCCGAGACAGGATCCCAGCGCAATGTTCCTGAAGCTCCTCGACCGCCACATCCGGCACGGCACGCTCACCGTCGTCGAGCCCGGCGGCCGCCGGCACACCTTCGGCGAAGGCGAACCGTCGGCGACGTGGGTGCTCAGGACGCCTGGTACCGCCCGCCGCATCCTCCTCAACCCTGGAGCCAACCTCGGCGAGACGTACATGGGCGAGGAGTGGGACGTCGAGGAGGGCGGACTCGCGGACCTGCTCACCGTGCTGCGCGTGAACATGGAGCGCAACCTGCCCGGCCGTTCCATCCAGGCCCTCCTCGGCCCCCTCGCGACCATCGTGACGTCCTGGAACACCGTGCGCGCCAGCCTTTCCAACGTCAGCCACCACTACGACCTCGACGAGGCCCTGTTCCGGGCGTTCCTCGACCGCGACATGCACTACTCGTGCGCCTACTTCCGGGAGCCCGACCTCTCGCTGGAGGCGGCCCAGGCCGCCAAGTGCGACCACATCCGGCGGAAGCTCAACCTCTCGCCCGGCCAGCGGGTGCTCGACATCGGCTGCGGGTGGGGGAGTCTCGCCATGCACCTCGCGGAACGGTCCGGCGTCGAGGTCGTGGGACTCACGCTCTCGGCCGAGCAGCTCCGCGCCGCGCGCGCCGAGGCGGAGCGGCGGGGGCTCGCCGACCGGGTCGCCTTCCGGCTCGAGGACTACCGGCAGCATCGCGCCGAGTACGACGCGGTCGTGTCCGTCGGGATGTTCGAGCACGTCGGCCGGCGCAACTTCGCCACGTACTTCGAGAAGGTGCAGGAGTCCCTGGCGCCGCACGGCGTGGCGCTGTTGCACACCATCGGGCAATCCGCGCCGCCGTCGCCGACCAACCCGTGGATTCGCAAGTACATCTTTCCCGGCGGCTACATCCCGTCGGCCTCGGAGATCCTGCAGGCGGCGGAGCCGTCCCGCCTCGTCCTGTCGGACCTCGAAGTGTGGCGGCGGCACTACGCGCTGACGCTGCGGGAGTGGAACCGCCGGTTCCAGGGCGTCCGGGAAGCGTTCGTCGAAGCCAAGGGGGAGCGCTTCTGCCGCATGTGGGAGTTCTACCTGCTCGCGTGCGCGACGGCGTTCGAGGTCGCCGATCTCGTGGTGTTCCAGTTGCAGCTCGCCTGCAGGAACGACGCCGTGCCGCTGACCCGGGACTACCTGTACAACGAGTCGGCCGAGGCGTCGGCCGAGGCGTCGGCCGAGCGCGACGGCGACGAGGGACGGAGTCGGCTCGCCGTAGGCAGGTAGCCCTGCGGGCGAGCGGCGCCCCCCCGTCAGATCACGCGCCCCTCGCGCAGCCCCTCGATCTCGCCGTCACCGTATCCGAGTTCCAGCATGACTTCGCGCGTGTGTTCGCCGAGGGTCGGCGCCCGCGTCCGCACCGGCGTGTCCGCCTTCGAGAAGTCGACCGGCATCCGCGCCACGGGCGCCGGAGTCGATAGCCCCGGGTAGTCGGTCGGAACGAAGAACCCCTGCTCGACGACCTGCTCGTTCGCCAGGGTCTCGGCGGGCTTCAGCACCTCGCCGCAAGGGATCCGGGCGGCCTCGAGTTCGGCCACGACTTCCGCCGTGGTGCGCCCGCGCGTCCACGCCGACATCCGTTCGCTGATCTCGACGGCATGGTCGCCGCGGGTCTCGTCCGTCGCGTAGCGCGGGTCCGTAAGCCAGCGCTCCTCGCCCATCAGCCGCGCCCACCGCTCGAACAGGGGGTTGCCGACCACGGAGACGAGCACCCACCCGTCGCGGGTCGGGAAGGCGTCCGACGGAGCCGCGGTCTGGCCCCGGTTGCCGCTCGCCACCCGGTCCTTGCGCAGCACGGCTTCCTCGATCAGCGACCCGTTGGCCACCGTCAGGGCCGACGCCAACAGGCACCCTTCCACGTGCTGCCCCTCGCCGGTACTCGCCCGGTGCATGAGCGCCGCCAGGGTCGCGAACGCGTTCAGCGTGCCGGTCGTGTAGTCGACGTAGGGAAAGTAGTTCTTCATGGGCTCGTCCGGATGGCCGGTCATGTGCATGTTCCCGGACATCGCCTGGGCGACGCCGTCGAAGCCCACGCGGTTCGCGTAGGGCCCGCCCGAACCGTAGGCGGTGCTGGTGGTGAGTACGATGTCCGGCTTCACGCGCGTCAGGCTCTCGTAGTCGAGCCCCATCGAGGCCACGGTCGCCGGCGGCAGGTTGGCGATGACGACGTCCGCGGTCGCGACCAGCCGCCGGAGCACGTCCTGGCCGCCGGGCTTGCGGGGGCTGAGGGTGAATCCGCGCTTGTTGCGGTTGAGCGCCATGAACAGCGACCCCTGGCCGTCCGGCGTGACGGGCGTCGTGTAGCGGTCCTCGCTGCCGTCCACCTTCTCGACCCGGATCACGTCCGCGCCGAGGTCCGCCAGCAGCATGCCGCAGAACGGGCCCGCGATGTAGCGTCCGAAGTCCAGCACGCGCGTCCCTTCGAGAATGGACATTCCGCCTCCCCAGCCGTCGAGCGAGCGGCGATGTTATGCCGCCGCGACCCCGTGACGCCACGCGGCGAAGGGTATGCTTGCCCGTTCCGACCCGGACATGAGCAAACGATGACCGACTACAACACCATCCTCCTGGAGCGGCTGGGCACCGACGACCGGCTCGCGCGCGTCACGCTGAACCGGCCCGAGAAGATGAACGCCCTCACCGGGGAACTCTTCTCCGAACTCAGCGATTGCCTGCACGACCTCGAGGCCGACCAGGACTGCCGCGTGATCATCCTGCGCGGCGCCGGGCGCTGCTTCAGCGCGGGGTACGACCTCACACCCGGCCGCGAGCGGCGAGGCGAGCGAAGCTACCGGACCGTCGACGGCAAGCGCCGCGCCCTGATGATGAACATGCGCACCTCCATGCAGCAGATCACCGACGTGCAGATGTACCTGTGGAACATGGCGAAGATCACCATCGCCCAGTTGCACGGGTACGCCCTCGCCGGCGGCTGCGAACTGGCCATGATGGCGGACCTCGTGGTGGCCGCCGACGACACCCAGATCGGCCACCCCGGGCTCCGGGGCCTCGGCACGGCCCGAAACGGCAACATCTGGCCCCTGGTCATGAGCATGCGCAAGGCGAAGGAGTACTACTACACGGGCGACAACATGACCGGCGCGGAAGCGGCCGAGATCGAGATGATCAACTACGCCTGGCCGAAGGAAGACCTCGAGGCGAACACGATCGCGTTCGCCGAGCGGGTCGCCAACGGCTCGGCGGACCACCTCGCCGTGCTCAAGCTCACGATGAACCGGTTCTACGAGAACATGGGGATCTACTCCTCGGTGCGCAGCGCCACCGAGCAGGACGCCATGGCGCAGATGACCGAGTGGACGTACACCTTCGGCGAAGCGGTGCGGGAGAAGGGACTCGGCGAGGCGTTCCGCGAGCGGGATGCGCCCTACCGCGGCAACGAGGGGTTCCGGGGCAAGGCCGACTGACGCCGGCGGCACCTTCAGCCGGGGGCGCCTTCAGCCGGCGAGCGCGCGCGCCGTGCGTAGCGCGCCGGCGAGCCCCGCGGCCGCGTCCAGGATGATCGCCGTGCCGATGTCGCGCACGTAGTCGGTCATCCGGCCGCGTTCCTCGAAGCGCCGCCGGAAGCCGCTCCCCGCCAGGAAATCCGCGATCCGCGGCGGGATGCCGCCGCCCAGGTAGACGCCGCCCACCGCGCAGCTCGTCACGCAGAGCGCACCGGCGGCGTTGCCGAGCGCGGCGCAGTAGACCTCCAGCGTCTGGTGGCACACCGGATCCGCGAGACTCACGCCGCGCTCGGTGACCTCGGACGGAGTCAGGTCCTCCGGCGCCGCGCCCCACACCGCGCACACCGCCCGGTACAGGTTGCCGATCCCCGGGCCTGCCAGCACGTCCTCCCAGGAGACGTAACGCAGTTCGGCGGCCAGCACCCCCAGCAGCTCCTGTTCCAGCGGATCCGCCGGGGCGAACGGCGCGTGTCCGCCTTCCGACGGCAGCACGCGACCGTCCGCGGCGACGATCGCCATCCCGAGCCCGGTACCCGGGGCTACCACCGCACGCGTACCGGTCCCCGCCGCGGCGCCACCGAGCGTCCGCAGGGACGCGGCGTCCAGGTGCGGCACCTCCGTACCGAGGGCGACCAGGTCGTTCACGAGCACGACGCGCCCGATGTCGAGTTCGCGGGCGAGCGTGCGTTCGTCGAACTGCAGGGCACCGTTGGTCAGGCGTGCCGAACCGCCGGTCACCGGCCCGCCCACCGCCACGCACAGCGCGTCCGCCCCGCCATCGTCCAGCCCGGCGGCCACCAGCGATACGGCATCCGCGTAGTCTCCGGTGGCGCACACGTGCTCGGTGGCCGCGCCCGCCGCGTCGACCACGCGGAATCGCGCATGGGTCGCGCCGATGTCCGCCGCCGCCACGCGCGTCACGGCGGCAGGACCCGGATGGCCTGCAGCCGGCGGAGCTGGCCGGCCAGCATGACCTCCGTGTCGATGCAGTCCGCGAAGCCCGCCTGGCGGATCTTCACCGTCGAAAGCAGCGTGTCCTGACCGCCGTGCAGTCCGAAGACGGCATCCGCGAACTGCCACGAAGCACCGATCAGGTCGCTCATGGAGTGGCCGGAGAGCCGGTACTTCGCGGTCATGCGGTCCCAGAGCTCCGCGTGCCTGGGCATGGCCTCGACGAGCGACGCAGGCCGGTCCTCTCCAACCTCCATCCCGAACGCCCCGGCGACGGTCGGCCACAGGGAACGCCAGACCAGTTCGTCGCCGTTCGTGACGTTGAACGTCTCGTCGCGGCCGGCCTCGGATCCGGCAGCCCAACGGATCGCGCGCCCGAGCAGCGCGGCGTCGGTCGCCTGCGTGATGAAGGGCGCTCCGCCCGGGAACGCGAGGAGTTCGCCCAGTTCGCGCTGGATCGAGGCGTACACGCCGAGCGCCATGGTCATGTTCATCGGGCTGCCGACGGCCACGCCGCAGACGATCTGGGGACGCATGATCGTGAACGCCCAGCCGGCCCGCATGGCGCGTTCGCGCACCAGGTCCTCCTGCACCCAGTAGAAGTTTGGCCCGGGGTGGCGGGGATGGTGCTCCTTGCCCGGGTTCAGCATCGGCCGCAGGTGGGCGCCGTAGGCCTTGGTCCCCTGCAGGAGCGTCAGGTGTTCCGTCGGCTCGACGAAGTCGAGGACGTTGGTCAGCATCGCGAGGTTGGTCGCGATCTGCCGCTCGTCCTGCCAGCCGGCGATCAGTTCCGGGCGTTCGTACAGGGCGGTGTACACCACGTGCGTCACTCCGGACAGGCCGGAGAACGCGGCGCGGCACGCGTCGCGGTCCGTCAGGTCGACGGACAGGAAGTCCGCCCGGGTGGGAAAGTCCGGGGCGCGCCGCGACACGCCGACCAGTTCGCAGTCCGCGTCGTCCATCGCCTCGAGCACGCCCTGGCCCACCAGGCCCCGGGCGCCGACGACGAGCATCTTCATGAACGCGCCGGCGTCACCGGTAGGCCGCCGCCTGGATTTCGTACAGTTCCGCGTACTGCCCGCCGGCCGCCATCAGGTCGTCGTGAGCGCCGACTTCCGCGATGCGCGCGCCGTCCATGACCACGATCAAGTCCGCCATGCGCACCGTGCTGAACCGGTGCGAGACGAGCAGCGTGATGCGGCCGTTCGGCGCCTCGCCGCCGGCGCCGCCGCGGGCCGCGCTCGCGTAGCGCTCGAAGAGCGCGTGTTCCGTCTCGGCGTCGAGGGCGGCGGTCGGTTCGTCGAGCACAAGCAGCAGCGGTTCGTCCCGCATGAATCCCCGGGCCAGCGAGAGCTTTTGCCACTGCCCGAAGCTGACCTCCACGCCGTCCGGCCACGTCGGCCCGAGCTGCGTCTCCAACCCGTCCGTCAGGGCGGCGACGACATCCTCCGCCCCCGCCCGGCCCACCGCGGTCTCGACCGCCGGCCGCTCGTCCATGCGCGCTGGGTCGCCCACGCCCACCGTGCGCCGGGCATGAAACTCGAAGCGGAAGAAATCCTGGAACGCTCCCGCGAGCCGGTTTCGCCACGCCGGCGCCGCAACGCTGGCGAGGTCCGTCCCGTCGACCAGGATGCGCCCGTGCGTCGGCTCGTACATCCTGCAGAGGAGCTTGACGAGGGTGGTCTTGCCGGCGCCGTTCTCCCCCACCAGCGCGACGACGCTACCGGCCGGCAGCCCGAGGTCGATGTCCTTCAGCACCTGCGCCGTCGTCCCGGGATACGCGAAGGAGACGTTCTCGAGGACGATGCCTTCGCCGATCGCCGCCGGCGCCGCCAGCGTCGCGTGCTCCGTCTTCGCCGCCGCGTAGTCCTCGAGCCACGCCATCCGCCTCGAACCGTCCATCCAGATGCCGCGCAGGAAGCCGATCTCCCCCACCGTGGCGCCGATGTAAGCGGACAGGCGGGACCCCGCCGCGAGCACCAGGAGCACTTCGCCGGGCGTCGACTCGATCCCGTAGGCCACGAACACGACGGCCCCCACGAACCCGGCGCCGAACACCGCCCACCCCGCCGTGTGCCACGCCGCGCTCGTCCACCGGGCCGCGGCCACCCTGCCGTACCACCCCTCCCACGCCCTGCGGCGGTCCTCGACCAGTCGGCGCCCGATGCCGGCGACGCGGACTTCCTTCCCCGGTGGGGCCGTGGTCGCCGTATCGAAGAGATGCCTGGCCAGCCGCTGCGACTGGGCGCCCGCCTCCTCCGCCGCCCGCTCCACCGCGGGCCGCCATGTCGAGGTCAGCACGGTCGGCAGCGCGAAGACGGCGAGCAGCGCGAGCGCCGGATGGACGGACACGAGCAACACGATGGTCACCCCGAGGCGCAGCACCCACCCGCAGGTCGTGAAGAGCGACATGTACATGTGGTCGAGCACGAACACCTGGTCGCGCAGGATGGAGAGCCGGTCCAAGTAGTCCGGGCGCTCGTGGTGTTCGACGGTGGCGACGCTCGCCTGCAGTTCGGCGACGTGCGACTCCAGCGCGATCGTGACCCGGTCCCGGAAGCGTCTCTGCGTGCGGTCGCTCACCACCCGCAGCACCCAGGTCAGCGCCGCGGACACGGCGAGTCCTCCCGCGGCGACCGCCACCAGCGTCGGGGCATTACCCAGCAACCCGTCCGCGAGGAACTTGAGCCACAGGGCCATCAGGGCATCCGGGAGCGCCGCCAGCAGGGATAGCGCGAACGCCACCGCGAGGAGCGTCGGCTCCGCCGCGTAGCCGCGCTTCAGCGCCCGCCACATCGACGGCAGGGCGGCCGGCAGGGCGTCGAGGGCAGCCTTCGGGTCAGTCGAGGACATCGAACCCTTCTTCATCTGCTGCGAGATCTTCGCCGAACCGCTGCGCCTGCAGGTCGAACATGGTGCGGTAGCGCCCGTTCGCGGCCATCAGCTCGTCGTGCGTGCCGAGTTCGACCACGCGACCGTGTTCCAACACGCAGATGCGGTCCGCATGGCGCACCGTGGAGAAACGGTGCGAGATCAGGATCGTGGTGACGTCCCGCGTCGCGGCCAGGATGCGGTCGAAGATCTCCGCCTCGCCCCGGACGTCGAGCTGCGCGGTCGGCTCGTCGAGGAGGACGACCCCCGCGCCCTGGCGCACGGCGGCCAGCGCGCGGGCGAGCGCCACGCGCTGCCACTGGCCGCCCGACAGGTCCGTGCCGCCGTCGTAGCCTCGCGCGAGCACCGTGTCGAGACCCGCGAGCCCCGCCGCTCCCGCCTCTTCGAGCGCCCCCCGAACGATCTCGTCCGGCGCGCCGCCGGGCGCCACGTTGTCGCGCAGGGGCAGCTCGAACCGCACGAAGTCCTGGAACACCGCGGTGACGCGTTTCCGCCAGGACTCGACGCCGATTTCCCTGAGATCGACGCCGTCCACCTCGATCGCGCCCTCCTGCTGCTCGTACAGGCGGCACAGCAGCTTGGCCAGCGTCGTCTTGCCGGCGCCGTTGTTGCCGACGATCGCGAGGGAAGACCCGGCCGGAACATCGAGATCGAAGCCGTCCAGCACCACCTGGCCCGTGGACGGGTAGGCGAACCTGACGTTGCGGAAGCGAATCCCGCGCGCCGGCATGCCGTCCGCCTCCGCGGTTCCGGGCGTCAGCGCGCCCTTTGCCGTCATCGTCGCGCCGAGCCGCAGCACGGCGGCCGCCGGCGCCGATGCGCCGTCGAGCGCCCAGGACAGGCCGCCGAAGGCGATCATGCTGGTCGCGAACGCCGCCGCGGCGAACGTCACCATCGCATCGAGGGTCAGTTCGCCGGCGTTGGCGTCGACCGCCATGGACCAGAAGACGAGGACATTGGCCGCTAGCACGACGGCGAGGCTCGTCGCGACCGGCCGCTCGCGCAGCCTCGTGGCTTCCCACCGCAAGTCGTGAAGCTGTTTCCGGTGGCGACGGAAACGCTCCACGATCCAGCCCCCGAGGCCGAAGAGGCGCAGTTCCTTGGCCGATGGGGCATCCACCGCGAGCCGGTACGCGTAATCCGCGTGCCGCTGCGCTTCGCGCACCTCGTCCGTGTTGCGGTCCCGCCAGACCCCACTCTCCCGCAGCAGCCAGTGCGTCAGCAGCCACGCTCCGCCGAGCAGCAGCGGCGCCCACCACGCGTAGGCCGCGAGCACCGCCGCCGACGTGAGCCCGGCGAGCAGTTCCACGAGACCCGCGGCGATGAAGTCCATCGAGATCGACAGCGGCGGCCCGCTGATGCCGAGGTCGAAATCCCGCGCCATCGTCAGGTCGTTCGTGAGCTCCGGATCCTCGAGGTGACCCATGCCGGGCGGCGTCACGCAGGCCACCGTCAAGCGGTCGTAGAGCCAGGCCGCCGTGCTGCTGCCGAGGTTCGCGCTCACCGCCTGGTGCAGCGGAGCCAGGACCTGCAACAGCACGAAGACGGTGCCCACCAGGCCGAGGGGACCGACCAGGCTCCCGTCCCTCTCTACCGCGCCGACGAGCAGGCCCATCGCGATGGCGAACAGCGCCGGCAAGATGCCGCGCACCACCAGGATCGTCCACCACAGCGCCGCGAGCCCCGGATGGGCACGCGGCAGCACGGTCAGGAACTTCCATTCCTGACGCGAGGTCAGGCGAGCGAGCATCCCGGAACCGTGGCGTATCGGCCGGATGAGGTCAAGGGTCCGGCCGGGGAGCGCCGAACGCTTACAGGGGTCTTATGACTCCACAAGCAATGCGGCCGCCGGCGCCGCCGATGGGCTGTGTGAAGTGATCGTCCGGCTTGTCGTGGATGATGACCGACGAGCCATCCTCGTCCAGCAAGGTCGGATGGTCGTTGCCACCCTCGACGTTGATGCGCGTGTGGTAGAACTCCGCCCGTGCCGAACCGTCCGCGTGGACGAACAGCAACGGGAGGTCGCCCTGATCGGGCCCGTCCGGATGGCGCAGGCCGTGCGCGACGCCGTCCGGGTTGATGTGGCCCTTGGCGGCGCCGAAGTCCGGGGTGCATGCACCGGCCTCGTGCAGGTGGATGCCGTGGGGGCCGGGCGGCAGATCGGTCACGTCCACGTTGATCAGCACGCCGCTCGGTGTCTGCTCGAACGTGACCGTACCGATCACGGCCCCCTCAGGGTCCACCATGTCCGCTTGCGCCATGGCCGGTTTCTCGTCGCTCGAAGCCACGGACACGCAAAGCGCGCAAGCCAACGATGCGACCGCAATCGCCGCGCCGTTCCGAGTGACCATGCGTACCTCCCGTCACTCCAAAGCGGCCAGCTTACAACACGACGGACCTTCCTCGTCTCGCGGGGGTTCCCGGAAGGGGTCTCGACGTTCGGCCTCGATCGGCCAGTTGCGGGCGCTACATGCCCCGCGCCAGCGGCCGGATCACGCCTTCCGCGAACTCGTTGAGCATCGCCATCTCCTGGTCCTGCTCGAACCAGCCGACGTGGTGCCAGAGGAAGAGCTCGTGGATGCCCCACGTGTCCCGCAGGCGGGCGACGTGGTCGAGCACTTCCTGGCGCGAGCCCATCCATAACCGCCCCATCGGCACGCGGTACGGCGGCGCGTCGTACGCGAACCGGAACAGCCACTCGAAGCCCTCGTAGAGGTCCCGGGTCTCGGCTGGCGTGCGCCCCATCACGAGGTGGCCGCCGAGGGCGAGCATGTCGTCGGGGCCGATGCTGCGCCCGTGGTCGTCGGCCTCCTTGAGGCAGATGTCGAGCGTCAGCGGGATGAACTCTTCTTTCTCCTCGTTGAACATGCCCATCATCTTGCCGCCCTCACGCGCCCAGAACTTCGCCGTGCCCATGCTGTAGCTGAACGGCGCGTAGACCGGGGGATGGGGATCGTCCTGCAGCGGCCGCGGCACGATGCCGATCTCGGCCAGGCGCCCGTCCGCCGTGACGGAGTCCGGCGACCAGGCGCTCGTGGGGTTGAACTCCCAGGCCATGTCCGGGGGCGCCTGCCAGAACTCCCCCTGCAGGGACACGGTTTCCTGGGTCCAGAGCGCCTTCACGAGCCGCCAGTTCTCCTCGAATGCGCGCCGGTTGCGCAGGTCGGCCTCCGACTTGTCCGAGTGCGTCGACGTGATCCCCAGGTGCTGTCCGAACGTGCCGGTCCACCGCGGCGTGTTGCCCCGGGAGAAACCCGCGAACATGCGCCCGCCCGTGAAGTGGTCGAGCATCGCGAGGTTCTCGGCCAACTGGATCGGGTTGACGGCCGTCAGGTTCATGCCGAGTTGGCCGACGCGCATGCGCTCGGTGTGCTGGGCGATGAAGTAGTCCCAGAACAGCGGGTTGGTCGTGGTCTCGATGCCTTCGACCTGCAGGTGCTGCTCCGTCATGCAGAATCCCGTGTAGCCGAGCGACTCCGCGAACTGCATCTGCGTCTTCATGTTCGCCATGAGGGCCTGGAAGCGCGCCGGATCGGAACCCGCCCTTCCGACCTGCTCGCCGCGGGAGCGCATGTAGGGAATCGCAAGGATCACGAACTGCACGATGGGCCTCCCGTGCGCGGTTCATCCGCCCACATGCTCGAGGACGCTCTGCTGGAAGTGCGTGATGGGCGACTCCGCGCCGGGTCCGTCCGCGAGCGGTCCGACCTCGAACTTCGGCGAGTGCAGGTTGCGCTGGATCTTCTCGCAGATCCACATGTCCTCGATCTGGAAGTTGCCGGACTCGAGAGGATGCGTGTCGAGATCGTCGAGGCGCATCACGGAGGGCTCGCCGAAGACGTCGAACCGTCGCCCGGAACCCTCGGGCTTGCATGGAAGTACGCCCCCGGCGACGGGGGAGAAGCCTGCACTTCCTCGCGCGTCAGCGGTCGGGGAAGCTCCCCCGGCTGAAGGCTCCCAACTCATGGCGCGCATCCGCGTGGTCTCCGCATCGACCGGCTCGAGGATGGACACGTAGAAGCCCCACGGACTCGGCGAGAGGATCGTGAGCGGGAACAGCATGACGACGCCCGGATAGGCGGCCGCCTCGTGCCCCGGAAGGCGCGCCGCCCCCGCTCCGTCCGCGAACCGCGCCGTCAGGACGCTGCTCGACTGCGGCGCGCCGTCCCGCTCGGTCGAGTACCACACGGCGTGCCGGCCGACCCGGCGCCAGACGTTCCGGTCCGGGTAGAGCGGGCCCAGCGTGCGGTCGTGCAGGTAGCCCAGGTGGTACCCGTCGACCGCGTTCTCGTAGAACACCTTCCAGTTGCACCGCATCTCGTAGGTCACTTCGCCGGCGAACTTGAGGTCGCCGGCGCCGAGGTCGTGCGGCCAGGCATGTTCGTCCAGTCCCGCGATCCACTCCTCGAAGGGCTCGGGCGGCTCCGGGTGCGGATTCACGTAGACCATCCCCTCGTGCACCCCGACGGCGGCGGCGTGAAGTGAGAGGCGCTCGCGCTCGACCGACCCGAAGCAGGCGTCCTCGTTCGGAACGGCCCGCAGGGCCCCGGACATTGCGTACGTCCAGCGGTGGTAGGGGCAGCGGATGGCCTTGCCCACGTTGCCCTTCCCCTCCACGACCTCGCAGCCCCGGTGCCGGCAGACGTTGTGGAACGCCCGCAAGGCCCCCGCGTCGTCACGCAGGACGAATAGCTGCTGGTCAAGGACCCGCGTGGTCAGGAAATCCCCTGGCGCAGCGACGTCCGCCTCGAGCCCCGCCCATACCCAGCAGCGGTCGAACAGCGTCCGCCGTTCGCGCGCGAGCCATTCGTCGTCGAAGTAAGAGTCCCGCGGCAGGAGCTGCCGGGGCGTGTCGAACTCCCGAGTCATCTCTTTCCTCCCAGTCCTTCCAGCAGCGTGCGGACGCACAGGGACGCCGCGTCGGCGGCGGCAACGCGCCCCCCCGCGACCTGGCTCCAGGCGGTCCACACCAGTTGATCGATCTGTCCCACGACCCAGGCCGAAGGCACGTCCGGAGCGAGGTCCCCCTCCGCCTTGAGATCGGACACCAGTCCCGCGGCCCAGTCGAGCTGCGCCCGATAGCCGGCGGCGGCGTCCTCGGCCGCCACGGACTCCCGGTGCAGGAAGCTATACCGGTCGCCCAGCGGGACCACGGCCTCGAACATCGCCCGCAGGCGCTCCCGGGCGCTGGCGTGCGGGTTGACGGTGTCTCCGACCGCATCCCGCATCTCCTCGAGGCAGATGCGCGCCACTTCATCGAGCAGTACCTCGCGCCCGTGGAAGTGACGATGCAGCGTCGCCCGGCCGACCCCCGCTCGCAGCGCGACTTCGCTCAGCGAGGCGCCCGGGTTGACGGCCCAGAGCCGGATGGCCGCGTCGACGATCGCGCGCCGCGCGGTGGGTCGCAGCCCCGCTTGCCGGTCAGGCCCCATCCGCCACGTTCCTCCGGTCCGGGTGGCCGAGCGCCGCCAGGTGCTCCAGGTGGTCGTCCCGACGGAGGCGATAGAAGCGCAGCGCCACGATGGAAGCCGCGTAAAGGCCCGCCAGCAGCGGCGCGTACCACCATCCCAGCCGCTCGATGACCCCCCGGTCGAGGGTGGCGATCTCCCCCGCGGTCGGGAAGTCGATCACGGTCAGCACGAGGCCGCCCATCCAGACACCCATGCCGCCGGCGACCTTGCCGACAAAGGAGAGCGTCGCCATGACCAGGCCCTCCTCCCGCCGGCCGACCGCCGCGGCCCGGGCATCGACCACGTCCGCCACCATCGACGCGCCGAGGGCGCCGGTCATGACGGACAGCACGACCTGCAGGACCCCGAACACGACCAGCAGCGGAAAGCGCAGCGGGTGATCGGCCGCCGGGAAAGCGCCTACCAGGTCCAGGAAGACCGGACCGCACACGACGGCGATGGCAAGCACCGAGAACTGGATCAGCCGCGTCTTCTTGTCCCTGCCCCGCGTGACCCGGGGCAGGAGCGCCAGCGCCACCGGCGGCGCCACGAGCTGGGCCGCCAGGATCGTGCGGATCTCGTCGCTGCCGAGACCCCAGAACCAAGGCTGCATGTACGCCCACAGCGCGCTCGACGTCCCGCCCGCGACGGCCCCCAGCACGGTACTGGCGAGCAGCACGACGAGGTTGCGGTCGTTCAGCGTACGCACGATCTCGCCGAGGGCCCGTCCGCGTGACGGCGACCGCCGAGGGGGCCCGGCGAGCGTCGGAATGTGTCGATGGGTCAAGGCCGCCGCGACCGCGAGGCAGATGCAGACGGCCACCGCCGCCACCGCGCCCGCGTCCACGTAGCCGGAGCGCCGCAGTACCCCGGCGCCGTCCGGGTACTCCGGCGAGTCCGCGAGCCACCACGCGTACATGGCCACCGAGATGAGCGTCCCGAAGAACCAGGCGGCGGACACGGAGTAGTTCATCAGCCGGGTGCGTTCGTCGTAGTCCGGCGCCAGCTCCGGCAGCAGCGCGTTGAACGGCACCGAGTGCATCGTCAGCGACAGCCGCAGGCCGATGGTGAAAGCCAGCAGCCAGGCGAACAGGCCGGCCTCGGACAGTGCCGGCGGCACCCAGAGGCAGTAGTAGCAGAGCGCCACCGGGAGCACGGAGGCGTACAGGAAGGGGTGGCGCCGCCCGAGGCGCGTGCGGATGCGGTCCGACCAACGCCCGACGAGGGGATCGGAGACCGCGTCGAAGACCAGCGCCAGCAGGAGGGCGAAGCCGGCGAGGGCCGGGTCCAGGCCCACGACCTGGCTGTAGTAGATCAGCAGGAAATAGGCGATCCCGTTGCTGATGAGACCGCCGGCGGTACCGGACGCGCCGAACGCAAGGCCGTTGGACGAGAAGCGCATCCGAACCCCCTTCTGAGACTTCTTTGTCTCATACAATACAAAGCAATGTCAAACGCCCCATGTCACGGCACCGGTCTCCCGGGCGATGCGTGGTGATACGATCAGGCACCTCTTGCACAGGGGGTCCGGAAGTTGACCATCAGGCACGAAGCGCCCACCCGCACACTAGGCGCGGCGCGTTGCGGTATCTCGCACTAGTCCTCTCGGCGCCGGTCCTCCTGGCCGGCGCCGTGGACGCCAAGGTCCTGCGCATCGGCAACGGCGGCGAGCCCGAGACCCTCGACCCGCACCGCTACAACCTGCGCCTCGAAGAGACGATCCTCAACGACCTGTTCCTCGGGCTGACCACGTTCGACGCGCACGGCAACATCGTGCCCGGCGCCGCCGAGCGGTGGTCGGTCTCGGACGACGGCCTGGTCTGGACCTTCGAGCTGCGCGAGGACGGGAAGTGGTCCGACGGGCAGCCGGTCACGGCCGGAGACTTCGTCTACGCCTTCCGGCGCCTGCTCGACCCGGCGACGGCGGCGAGCCTGGCGCACTTCATGTACCCCGTCAGGAATGCCGCGGCGGTCAATGCCGGCGAGCTCCCGCCCACGGCGCTCGGAGTCCGGGCGGAGGCACCGCGTACCCTGGTGGTCGAACTCGAGCAGCCATTCCCCTTCTTCACCGAGCGGCTCATCTATCCGACGGGGTATCCGGTACCCGCCCATACCGTCGAGGACCTGGGCGCGGACTGGGTGAAGCCCGGCCGCATGGTCTCGAACGGCGCGTTCGTCCTCGACGACTGGCAGCCCCACGCGCACGTCACGCTGCGGCGCAATGCCCACTTCCATGACGCCGACTCGGTGACGCTCGACGGGGTGCGCTACCTGCCCACGGCCGACTCCTACGCAGCTTTCAACCGCTACCGCGCCGGGGAGATCGACGCCATCGGCGACTTCCCCTCCGGCGAAATGGACTGGGTACGGAAGAACCTCGCCGACCACCTGCGGCTGACCCCGCTCGTCTCGATCATGTATCTCGTCTTCAACGTCACCCGGCCCCCCTTCGACGATGTGCGGGTCCGCGAGGCGCTCGGCATCGCGATCGACCGGAAACTCCTCACCGGGCGCGTGATGCAGAGCGACGAGGTGCCGAGCGCGTCCCTGGTGCCGCCGATGGTGCCGGGCTACCGGAGCGCCGTCGCGGCAACCGGCACCCGCGACGCGCGATTGGAACGCGCCCGCGACCTGCTCGGGGACGCCGGCTACGGGCCGGACAACCCCCTCAACGTCACCTTGCGCTACATCAGCGGGGACGAATCGAAGCGCGTCCAGGTCGCCATCGCGGCCATGTGGAAGGACATCGGCGTCGCGACCACGCTGCACCACACCGAACTCAAGAGTCACTTCGCCGACCTCCGCCAGGGCAACTTCGAGGTCGCCCAGGCCGGCTGGTTCGGCGAGAACAACCCCGAGCACTACCTCAACCTGCTGGTGTCGGACACCGGCGACGTCAACTACGGACGGTTTGCGTCCGCAGCGTTCGACGCCCTGATGGACCGTGCGCACGCCGAAGCCGACCTCGCGCGCCGCATCGGGCTGCTACGGGAGGCCGAGACCGTCGGACTCGCCGAGCACCCTGTCACCCCGCTCTATGCCGTGACCATCCGCGCCCTGGTCGACCCGCGTATCAGCGGCTGGCACGCCAATCCCCGCAACGTCCACGGCGCGCGATACCTTACATGGAACGAACGCTGACGGGAGCGCAGCGACCGGCAGCGGTCGAACGATGACCACCTACCTCGCGCGGCGCCTGGCCGCCTCGCTCGTCACGCTGTGGGCGGTCGTCACCGTGGTGTTCTTCCTGCTCCGGGTCGCTCCCGGAGGCCCCTTCGACGGCGAGCGCCGGCTGACGCCGGAGGTCGAAGCCAACCTGCGCGCGGCCTACCACCTCGACGAACCGCTGGTCGCACAGTACGCGCGGTATCTCGGCATGCTGCTGCGCGGCGACCTCGGCCCGTCCTTTCGCAGCAAGGACTTCACCGTCAACGAGCTGATCGCCGGCGGCCTGCCCGTGAGCCTCACGGTCGGCGGACTGGCGCTGGCCCTCGCCGCGGGGCTCGGTATCGCCGCCGGCACGGGGGCAGCGCTTGCGCGGGACGGGCCCCGGGACCGGTGGCTGACCTTCGCGGCTACCGCCGGACTGGCCCTGCCGCCCATCGTCGTGGCACCCCTCCTCGTGCTCGTGTTCGCCGTTACCCTGGGATGGCTTCCCGCCGGTGGCTTCACCACGCCGGCGCACGCGGTGCTGCCCGCAGTAGCCCTCGCCCTGCCCTATCTCGCCGCCTTCACGCGGTTGACGCGGGGCAGTGTGGCGGAGACGCTCACGGCGCCCCATGTCCGCACGGCGCTGGCAAAGGGGCTCCCGACGCGCCGCATCGTGGCACGGCATCTCCTGCCTCCCGCGCTGATTCCCGTGGTGTCGTTCCTCGGGCCCGCCGCGGCTGCGCTGCTCGCGGGGTCGATGGTGATCGAGGAGGTGTTCTCCCTGCCCGGGCTCGGTCGGTACTTCGTGCAGGGCGCCCTGAACCGCGACTACACGTTGGTGATGGGCACGGTCGTGGTGTACGCCACGCTGATCCTGGTCTTCAACCTGGCAGTGGATCTGCTCTACAGCCGGCTCGACCCGCGTATCCGGCTGGGCCGTACCGGGCGCGGCGGATGAACGACCTGTTCCGCCACGCCGCGCTCGGAAACCGGTGGTCGCGAACCTGCTTCCTCGCGCTGTGCACGGTGATCGTCCTCGCCATCCTCGTCCCTGCCGTCTCCCCCTGGGCCCTCGACGAAGTCGACTGGGACGCGATCGACCAGGCCCCCGCCGCGGCACACTGGTTCGGCACGGACGGCGTTGGCCGGGACCTGCTGACGCGGAGTTTCTCCGGCGCCCGGGTGTCCATCGCCATCGCGCTCCTGGCCACGGGCGTCAGCGTCCTGATCGGCATGCCCTACGGAGCGGTCGCGGGATTTCTCGGCGGCCGCGTCGACCACGTGATGATGCGCATCGTCGACGCGCTGTACGCGCTGCCGTTCGTGCTGTTCGTCATCCTGCTGATCGTCGTGTTCGGGCGGAACCCGTACCTGCTGTTCATCGCCCTCGGCGCCGTCTCCTGGCTCGATCTCGCGCGCATCGTGCGCGGCCAGACCCTGGCCGTCCGGCAGGAAGCCTACGTCGATGCGGCCAGGGCCCTCGGGGCCGGCAGGGCGCGGATCGTGCTGCGCCACGTGTTGCCGAACGTCCTCGGTCCTGCCGTGGTCTACGCGACACTGACCGTCCCCGGCGTAATCCTCGCCGAGAGCTTCATCAGCTTCCTGGGGCTTGGCATCCAGGAGCCGGACACGAGCTGGGGCGTGCTGATCGCCGACGGTGCGAGAACGATGCAGACCTCGTGGTGGCAACTGGTCTTCCCGGCGACGCTGCTGGCCGTGACCCTGCTCGCGTGCAACGTGCTCGGGGACCGACTGCGCGACGCGCTGGACCGCAGGGACACCGTTCGTCCGACGCCCGTCGCGGCGCGTGACGCATCTGCATGATCTTGCGACTTTGGCCCGCGTTCGCGTCAGCCATCGACCGTAACCACGTCAGCCGTTTGCCGTTTACGGCGCGTCGGGGCAGGTCGAACATGGCCGGCGATCATGACCTCACGGACCCCCACGCGGCGCGCCGGCCGCGCCGGCCCGCACGCGACCTGGACGCACGCCCACCGCCCCTTTGGCGGCGGCGGTGGCTGTGCTACGGTCCGCCGGAAAAACCCGGGACGCAGCGGTCAGAGGCGGCACGGACAGAAACAGGAGCCAGGCCATGGCGGAACCCGCGCCGAGCGATGCGATGCTGGCGCTGCTCGCGCTGCACGAGGAAGACCTGCCGGAAACGGACGACCGGCCCATGCCGGATAGCGACCAGCAGGCGCGGTGGATCCACCACCCCTTCGGCGCCCTGCTGCACCGCTACGCGAACCGCGACGACGTCGCCGTGTCCGCGGACATCTTCATGTACCACCTGCCACTCGACGGGCAGGCGCCCCGCAAGGACCGAGCGGGGCGCCTCATCTATCCCCGAGTGGCGCCCGACGTGCTGGTGTCGTTCGGCGTCCGGAAGCGGGACCGCTTGTCCTACGTGGTCGCGGACGAAGGCAAGCCGCCCGACTTCGTCCTGGAGGTGGCATCCAACTCCACGTGGCGGCGCGATTACGGGGAGAAGCGGAAGACCTACGAGGCGCTCGGCGTGCGGGAGTACTTCGTGTACGACGCCCGCCCCGAGGCCGTGGAACGGCTGGCCGGATTCCGGCTGCGTCGCGGGGTGTACGAGGAGGTCGCCGGATCGCCGATCCACCCGGACGGTCCACCGGGCCTGCACAGCGAGGTGCTGGGCCTGTGGGCGCACCTGAACGAGCGACGAGGCCTGCGCTGGTATGACCCGGTTACGGGCGAGGACCTGCGCACGTTGACCGAGTCGGAGCACAGGGGCGACGCGGAGGCCGAAGCTCGCCAACAGGCGGAACGCCGGGGCAACGCGGAGGCTGAAGCTCGCCGACAGGCGGAACGCGAGCGCAAGGCGGCGGAGCGCAGGGCCGATGCGGAAACGCGGGCGCGACAACAGGCGGAACGCGAACGGGACGAGGCCCTGCGGCGAGAGGCAGCGATGGCCGCAGAGTTGAACCGGCACCGCAACGCGTAGCCAGTGGCGAACGGCCATGCTCGGCGAGGGTGCCGATTCGGGAAGCTGCGACCTTCATCCGCGTCCCAATCCCGACCGACGATGGACGCCGGCATCAGATCAACGCCAGGTTCCCATGAACGAAGGCCGAAGCCGACGGTTGCCCCCCGCGGCACCTCGAAGACCCGCTGTGCGAACCGGACGACCTGGCGCGGGACGAGCACGCGGAACGGCTGGCGAAGGCGTTTGGACGGTGGTGGAGTCCATAGCCGTGTACGCCAGGAGACAAGAGCAACGGCAACCGATGGCCATGGCTGCGGAACTCGCCCGCCTCCGCGGCAGGTAGCGTCGACTCACGGCGGCCGAGCGGTTGCACCGCGCGCCGTATCTTCGGGATCATGACCCCTTTCCCCACCATGACGAGGAGCACGCGGTGACCATCAGCGCCGGCGTCGGCATCGCCAACTTCAACTTCGACGACGCGCGCGGGTTCTGGCGCTGGGTGGATCTCTGCGACGCGGGTGGGGTGGACTCCATATGGCAGTCCGACCGCATCATCGGCGCCGACGGCGGACTCGAGTGCATGAGCGTCATGGCCGCCCTCGCCGGCGGCACGCGCCGCATCAAGTTCGGCATGAACGTCGCGAGCCTGGGGCTGCGCGACCCGGTGCTCACCGCCAAGCAGTGCGCGACGATCGACGTGCTCTCCGAGGGGCGGCTGCTGCCGGCGTTTGGCATCGGCAGCTCCTTCTCCCGGGACTACGTGGCCACGGGAACGCCGACGAAGGGACGCGGCCGGCGCATGGACGAGGGGCTCGAGATCCTGACCGGCCTGTGGACCGGAGAGCCGGTCAGCTTCCAGGGTAGCTGCTACCGGCTGGACGAGGCTCGGATCTTCCCTCGGCCGATACAGGACCCGCTGCCGCTCTGGGTAGGCGGCTCGGCGCGGCAGGCGATCGAGCGCACCGCGCGCTGGGGGACCGGCTGGCAGGCCGGCATCGACTCGGCCCACGAGGCGGCACCCGTGATCGCAGCCATCAAGGCGCGGACGCGGGAACTCGGACGCACCATCGACGAGGACCACTACGGAGCCGGTTTCGGGTTCCGCTTCGGGTCCCCGGAGGAGCCGATCGTCACGCGCTACCACAGCTTCCTCACCCAGCGCCTCGGCCGCAAGCCGGAGGGCTACGCGGCCGTCGGCGGCACGGCCGAGATCATGGCCCTCCTCAACCAGTTCCGCGAGGCCGGCGTGCACAAGTTCGTGCTGCGGCCGATCGCGTCCGGGACGGACGATATGTTGGCCCAAACGCGGCAGCTGATCGAAAACGTCCTACCCGAGATCCAGGCCCTAAACCCCCCGCCCCAAAAGCGGCCTTGACCATCAACGGTACCGAATGCGATTCTTGCGCGGAGTTTCCACGCCCCTGATGTCAAGTGTCGTATGTGCGTCTGTGGCTTTAGAGCCAACAGGACCACCTTTGGCCTGACCTCCAGGGCTGGGATAGGGACAGATGCCAACAAAGCAACATTTCCGAGTCGAACTTGCCCGTCAGCTAGAGTTCGCGACCGCGAGTGGCAGCACACATATCGACATCCGATCAGGCGACCTTCATAGGGAGGTTGGAGGTTATCCGGGACAAGACCACCGTATGCCAGCTTGTTGCGACGTGATGTATGAGTACATGAACGCGAGCGATAGTGTGGTTTACGCACCGCCGAGAAGAAAAGGCGCTTCGCTGACAATTCGATACCAGCTCCCGCGATGACAGCCGTCCCGACAACAAGGGGAGTGTGCATGTGTGCCATCGCCTTTCTGATGTTGGCGACACCAGTCAGGCTTGCCGCAGAGTTAACGCTCTCCGCCATAGATGGCGGCACAGTCCGCACCGAACGCGACTACACAGACCCGGTTAATCCTAGGTCCTCGCTAGAGAGAATCTGGTGGATTCTCAATGACTCTACGTGTCCCTTACAGATCGCCGAGGCGGGGATCACCACTCGCAACCCTAGCT
This sequence comes from Pseudomonadales bacterium, assembly GCA_022827245.1. Lineage (GTDB taxonomy): Bacteria > Pseudomonadota > Gammaproteobacteria > Pseudomonadales > Azotimanducaceae > VXNE01. Next base: position 25,555 of record JAJDTI010000004.1, read on the forward strand.
ATGCTCGGGAAGGCTTCTATGCAACAGGAAGCGCCAAGGCTAGCGCTGATGTCTCAGCATTCGAGGTTCGTTTCCTCCTTTTCGATGTCTTTGGACGACATATGAAGACACTGTCTATGACGAAGGTCGAGGACATACAGGCCGGCATAGACTACCCGCTCGAAGGCGTTTGGGACGCTGGTCCGGCCGACCTTTCCGAGCTACTTACGATCGTCACTTTAGTTTCACAGGTGCGAGGCGGAGATGGGAGTGTTTGGTCGTTGGATCTTGAAGCAACCACCGAACAGATCAGAGACGCCGAACTCGCTATAGATGATTCAAGCGTGCTTTTGATATGACCTGGATATGCAGCCAGCGGATCGATAAGCACGTACCGGCCATCCGGATAGCTGCGGACAACACAGCGTAACGGAGGGTAGGCATGGGCACGCGTAGGACCGTACTCGTCACCGGCGGCGCGCGGGGGATCGGCCGCGGGATCGCTCAGAGTTTTCTCGAGGCCGGTCACGCGGTGATGATCGCGGACCTCGCCCTCGGGCCGGGCGGGGACGGCGACTCGGACTGGACCTACGAACTCGCCTCGCGCTCGGAAATGGCGCGCACGGTCGAGGAACTCGCGCCACTGGGCGATATCCGCGGAACGCCCCTCGACGTGACCGACTCGGCGTCCTGCGAGGCCGCCGTCGCCGCCACGGTCGACGCGTTCGGACGCCTCGACGTGCTGGTCAACAACGCCGGCGTCGTCGACAGCGGACCCCTCGATACCTTCTCCGAGGCGCGCTGGGACAAGATCTTCGACGTCAACGTGAAGGGCGTGTTCCTCATGACGCGGGCGGCCGCGGCCAGCCTGCGCGCGTCCGACGACGCCGCCGTCGTCAACACCGCCTCCATCGCCGGCAAGCGTGGCGCACCCTCGATGGCGGCGTACTGCGGTTCCAAGTGGGCCGTGGTCGGCATCACCCAGTCGTTCGCGCTGGAACTCGCCGGCGACGGCATCCGCGTGAACGCCCTGTGCCCGGGCATGGTCGGGACGGCCATGTGGTCGGACCACCTGATGGCGAACGCCAGCAACGAGTCGTTCGAGCAGCGCATGCAGGACATCATCCCGCTCGGGCGGCCGCAGACGGTCGAGGACATGGGGCAGGCCGCCGTCTTTCTCGCCACGGCGCCCAACGTGAGCGGCATCGCCCTGAACGTGGCCGGCGCCTTCGAGATGCGCTGAGACCGCACCGCCCATCTTCGGACCACACAGTCAATGAAATACCTCAAGGACCCACTTGCCCTCTTCCTGCTGCTCGGCGTCGCGATCTTCGTCGTCGACGCGTGGATACCGGACCCCGACGACACCACCATCCAGGTCGGCGTCCTCGACATTGCCCGCCTCTCCGACCAGTGGCAGGCGCAGATGGGGCGGTCTCCTACAGAGACCGAACTCGCGGGGCTGGTCGACGCGCACGTCCGCGAGGAGATGCTCGTGCGCGAGGCGCTCAGGATGGGGCTCGACGCCAACGACGTCATCGTCCGCCGGCGCCTGGCGCAGAAGCTCACGTTCCTGACGGAGGACCTCGCGCTCCTCGAGCCCGCCACCGAAGCCGACCTCATGGAGTTCTTCGAATCTAACGTGGAGCGCTACCAGGTACCCGCCCGCTTCACCTTCTCCCACATCTACTTCAGCCCGGACCGCCGTGAGGCGGCGCGCGCCGATGCCGAGGCGGCGCTGCCCGCGGTGAACGAGGACAACTGGCGCACCATCGGCGACCCGTTCATGTTGCGGAGGACCTACGCGCACGTCACCGTAGCCGACATTCGCAAGGACTTCGGCACGGCCTTCTCGCAGGCGCTTCCCGAACTCGAGGGCGATGGCTGGGTCGGCCCCGTCGAGTCCGGCTACGGCTTCCACCTCGTGCGCATCGACCGCCGCACGGCCAGCCGCCTGCCCGACTTCGGGGAGGTCCGCGACCGCGTCGGCACCGACTACGACACCCAGCGGCGCACGGACGCCAACGACAGCTACTACGAGACGCTGGCTGCGCAGTACCGGGTCGAGATCGAGATGCCCGCGCCGCCGACGAACGGGACCGGCCTGGCGGGGGCGGAATGACGCTTTCCAGCGACAGGCGTCGGGGCATCCCGTACGGCATCGTCCTCGCCTGCATCCTGTTTGCCGCCGGCGCGCAGGGCCATGAGGTGCGTCCGGCCTACCTCGGTATCGCCGAGACCGAAGCCGGCACGTTCGATATCCTCTGGAAGCAACCCCTGCTCGGCTACCGGCGTCTGCCGCTGGAGCCCTCGTTCCCCGACCACTGCACCCTGGAACTGCAGCAGGTGGCCGACGTGCAGCGCGCCGCCCTCATCCACCAGTGGCGCGCGGACTGCGGCGCCGAGGGTCTCGTAGGGCACGAGATAGGCATCGACGGCCTCTCCCGGACGCTGACGGACGTGCTTGTCAACGTCGACCTGCAGGACGACACGACGATCTCCCGCGTGCTGCGGCCCGAGGACCCGTACTTCGTCATCGAAGCCGGCCAGGGCCGTGCGGTGTTCAGCTACCTGTTCCTCGGCATCGAACACCTGCTGTTCGGCCTCGACCACATCCTGTTTGTGATCGGGCTGATGTTCTTCATCTCCAAACCGTCCGCGCTCATCAAGACGATCACGGGCTTCACCGTCGCGCACAGCATTACCCTGGGCCTCTCGGCGCTCGAGGTGGTCCGCCTGTCCCAGGCCCCGGTGGAAGCCGTCATCGCGTTGTCCATCCTGATCCTGGCGGTGGAGCGCCTCCGGGGAACGACAGGGACGATCACCGCCGAGCACACCTGGATCGTGGCCCTCGCGTTCGGGCTGTTGCACGGCTTCGGCTTCGCCGGGGCGCTCCTGGACATTGGCCTGCCGAAGTCCGGGGCGCTCTGGGCGCTGTTCCTGTTCAACGTGGGCGTGGAGGTCGGGCAGCTCATCGTCGTGGCCGTGGCCCTGACCCTGCTTGCCGTCATCCGCCGCACCGGGACCGAGGTGCCGCGTTGGGTGGTCCGCACCCCGCTCTGGGGGATGGGGACCGTGGCAGGTTACTGGGTGGTGTCGCGGGTAGCGCTGTTGCTGTAGGCCGGCGCTGTAGGCCGGTGGGTGCGCCTGCGGCACAATAGGCGAGCCGCCAAGGGCCCGATCACGAAAATCCGAAAGATGCCCACCGTCCCGCACAGCGCCCTGGGCAGTCCGATGACCTGGACCGCCGACACACTCCTCGAGGACGACGGCTTGGTGCGCCTGGACGCGGATGCCGTCGCCGAACTCGACGCCGCGGCCGTCGAGATCGAGGCGAACCCCCTCCCCATCGAAGCGCTCTCGGCGGATTTCTTCGACCTGCCGGCCTGCGCGGCCGCGATGCGGCGCGTGCGCGCGCAGGTCCATGAAGGCATCGGCTTCGCCATCATCGACCGCCTCCCGGTGGAGCGCCTCTCGAAGCGGTCCGCCGTCGCGCTGTACTGGCTCCTGATGTCCCTCGTCGGACGCCCCGTGGCCCAGAAGTGGGACGGGACGATGCTCTACGACGTCCTGGACACCGGGCAGAAGTCCGGGCCGGGCACGGGCGTGCGGTCCTCGAAGACCAACGGCCACCAGCCCTACCACACGGACAACGCCTTCAACCTGGCCCCGGACTGCGCCGCCCTGCTCTGCCTGCAGACCGCGAAGTCCGGCGGCGTCAGCGGCCTGGTCAGCCTCGAGACCGTCTACAACCTCCTGCTCGAGGACTACGGCGACCTCGTTCCGCGCCTCTACGAGCCCGTGTACTGGGACCGCCAGATGGAACATGCCCCCGACGACGAGCGGATCTCCTTCCAGCCGGTGTTCGAGTCGGACGGAGCGCGCGTCCTCGCCAACTACTCGCCCTACCTCGTTCTCGCGGGCTACCACATGCGGAACGAGGCCCCCGACGCGCACACGCGGGCCGCGCTGGACGCCCTGATCGAGGTCCCGGAACGGGAGGGCCTCGGCAAGTCGTTCGTCTTCGAGCCCGGGCAGATACAGATCGTCAACAACCGGCGCATCGGCCACCGGCGCACGGGATTCCAGGACTGGGACGAACCCGAGCGCCGGCGGCACCTCGTGCGCATCTGGCTGCGCGATGCGGGGCGACCCTTCTACCACGGCTGACCCCCGGCGCCAGCCGACAACCCCAACACTTGAGCGGAGGCCTTCGTGAGCGACCCCTACATCATCTACGGCGGCGAACTGAGCTACTTCACGCGCAAGCTGGAGGCCGCGTGCATCTTCTACGGCATGGACTTCGAGATGCGCAGCAAGAACCGGCACGACCCGGCGAACATCGAGCGCCGGTCCGGGACGCACCAGGTGCCCGTGATGCAGACGCCGGAGAACTGGATGATCGGGGATACCACGCCGCTCATGCACCTCCTGGACGGACGCTTCCCCCACCGGCGCATGTTCCCCAAGGGCCCCATCGGCGTCCTCGTACAGGTCGTCGAGGAGTACTTCGACGAGTGGATCGCCCGCACGATGGTGCACTACCGCTGGCACTACCCCGAGAGCGCCCTGTTCGCGTCGACGCGCATGGCCGACGGGATGGCCGAGGTGGCCGAACGCGTGCGCGGCTGGGGGCCCCGGGCGTGCCGCGCGACCGGGACGGAGTCCGAACGCCAGCGCGAGGCCGCCGAAGCGGAATACGTGCGCATCCTGGGGGCTGCGGAGGCGCAGCTCGGGGAGACGCCCTACCTGCTCGGCGACCGTCCCTGCGCGGTGGACTGCATCGTGCTCGGGGGCCTGCGCGCCCACACGTACATGGATCCCGACCCGAAGCGGGTGACGGCGGGTTACCCGCGGGTCGTCGCGTTCTCCGAAGGTTCCGCCGACGACTGGGACGGCAGTGGCGAACTCGCGGATTTCCCCGGGTCGACGCCGTTCGCGCGTTTCATCCTGGAAGAGATGGCCACGACGTACCAGCCGTACGTCCTCGCGAACCGCGCCGCGCAGGCGGCCGGCGCGAAGGCGTGCCGCGCGGAAGTCTACGGCGAGGACGTCAGCTACCTGTCACGTCCCTACCCGGAGCAGTCCCGCCGGATGATCCTCGACAGGGTCGCGCACACGCTGTCCGACGCCGACCGCGACCGCGTCACGGAATGGCTCGCCGCTGCGGGCCTGCGCTGCTTCCTGGAAAACGGCGGCGTTTCCTGAAGCGAACTGCGGTGGTACCGGGGCGACCCTCGTGGGTTGCCCGTGTCCGGTGCATCGAGTGATTCGATCCGGGACGGGCCGGGTGGCCGAGGGTGGTTTCCCACCCCCGGCTCCCACAGATCCGGACGTGCCCAACTCGGGCATCCGGCTCCTCGGGCTACGGTTTAGCTGCGCGGTAGACGCTATGCACGACCTGCGGTCGGGGGAGC
>JAJDTI010000124.1 GCA_022827245.1 Pseudomonadales bacterium
AGATAGACCATCGGCAGGTGGAAGGTCTGGGCGAGATCGACGAAACGGCGCACCTTGCGGCAGGCGTCCGCGGTCCAGCCGCCGCCGAAGAAATAGGGGTCCGACGCCATCACCGCCACAGGCCAGCCGTCGAGCCGCGCGAAGCCGGTGGCGACCGACCGGCCCCATTCCCGCCCGAACTCGAAGAAGCTACCCCGGTCCACCACCGCCTCGACGATGGGGCGCACGCGATAGACCTTGCGCCGGTCGCGCGGCACGGCCTCGATCAGCCACTCCTCGCGCCGGTCTGGGTCGTCGGTCTGCGGCCCCTGTTCGGCGAGGCTGTCTATGGAGGAGGGCAGGTAGGACAGGAAACGGCGCGCGAGGTCGAAGGCGTGCTCCTCGCTGTCGGCGGCATAGTCGATGGCGCCGTTGCGGGCGTGGATCTTCCAGCCTCCGAGCTCCTGATTGTCGAGCTTCTCGCCGAGCCGCTCGACCACGGGCGGGCCGGCGACGAACAGCGCCGCCTGCTCCTTGACCAGCACGGAGAAATGCGCCGCCGCCAGATGCGCCGCGCCGAGGCCCGCAACCGAGCCGAGGCCGAGCGCCACGCGCGGCACGGTGCCCATGTTCTCCACCACCCATTCCCAGCCCTTGACGCCGGGCACGTTCGAGCGGCCCTCGGTCTCGATGGTCTTGACCGAGCCGCCGCCGCCCGAGCCCTCCACCATGCGCACCAGCGGCAGGCGAAGCTGGTTCGCCATCTGCTCGCACATGATGTGCTTTTCCTTGATGGTGGCGTCGGCCGAGCCGCCGCGCACGGTGAAGTCGTCCCCGGACAGGACGACGGGCCGACCGTCGATCTCGGCCGTCCCGAGCAGCAGGTTGGAGGGCGTGAAGGCGCGGAGTTCGCCGTCGTCGTCGTAGGAGCCGGCGCCGGCCAGCGCGCCGATCTCGTGGAACGAGCCGGCATCGGCGATGGCCGCGATGCGCTCGCGGATCGTGAGCTTGCCGAACTCGTGTTGCCGGGCGACCTTGTCCGGGCCGCCCATCTCCGCCGCCAGCGCCTCGCGGCGGCGGAGTTCCTCGATCTCCTGTTCCCAGCCCATGTGAGCGGGGATGCGAAACCCGGCTAAGCGCGGGTTCCCGAGAAGGACGCGTTGCCGAACGCCCCGAGCTTGACGTTGCCGGAGATCTCGTCGCCGCTGACCGTCGCGCTGAACTCGAGGGTCATGGCCATCGGCTGGGTGATGTCGGCCTTCCATGCGAGGGCGTCGCCGTCGATCGTGCCGTCCTTGAGGTCGATCGAGCCCTGCGCACCGGACAGGGTGCCGGTGAGGCTGCCGCCGTCGCTGGCGAGGGTCAGGGTGCCCTTCTGGGCGCCCATCGGGGTGTTCATCGTGGTGTTCCAGACGCCGTCGGCGCTGCTCATGTCGTCTCTCCGGGCAGGTGTTGAAGTTGTTCGCGAGTAGCCGGCTCGGGCCCCGCGCCGACGCGCACCGTAGCACCGTTGCAGGTGGCGGTCCACTTCCGCGGCCACCCGCTTGCCGATCATGGGAGCCTCCCCGCGGTATTGTCGCGAGCGCCGCCGGCGCAGTACCTTTCGGGTTCCGGCAGATCGCTTGGGGAGGCCGAGCGCCGCAATGGGGGAACAATCCGGGGAGGGCGGGGCTGCTGCCGGCGGCCTGCTGTCGGGAGCGGGCGCGAGGAAGGCGTTTACGGTCCTGACGGTCGGGCTCGTCACCGGCGTGAGCGTGCTGATCGGCGAGATCGCGCTCGCGACGCTGGTTTTCTCGGGTGACCTCGCGCCGTACCTTTCCCAGGGCATCGGCCTGCTGCTGTTCGGCATCCTTGCGGGATGCGTGGTGATCGCGCTGCACAGCGGCTTTCTCGGCGCGATCTCCGCGCCGGCCGTGGCCACGATGCTCATGCTGGGCGCGATCGGTAGTTCCCTGACCGCCACGGGGGACGAGCTGTTTCCCACCATGGTCGCGATCATCGTCCTGTGCTCGCTGGCGACCGCGGCCTGCGCCCTGCTGATTGCGCGCTTCCGGCTGGCCAACCTGGTCCGGTTCGTTCCCTACTCGGTGTCCTCCGGCTTCGTGGCGGGCACCGGCGGCATCGCGTGCTGGCTGGCGCTGTCGCTCATGGGCATAAGGCCCGAGGCCGCGGCGTTGGCGACGGTCTTCGAGCCGCTGGTAGTGGCGAACTGGGGCGTCGGCATCGCCTACGGTTTCGGCCTGTATTTCGCCACCCAGCGCTGGAAGAGCTTCCTCCTGATGCCGGTCAGCTTCATCGTGGTGGCGGGCATCTGTCATGTCGGCCTGATGGCATCGGGCACCAGCGGAGCCGAAGCGGGGGCGGCGGGTTTCCTGTTCGCGGGCCTGTCGGACGCGACGCTCTGGCCTCCGCTCACCCTCGACGCCGCGTCCAGGGTGGACTGGACCGCAGTCGCCGTACAGGTTCCGAATCTCCTCACCCTGGTGCTGGTGACCCTGCTCTGCGCGGTGATCTACGTCGGTGGCCTGGAAGTCGGGTCGAACCGGGAGCTCGACTGGAACCGGGAGTTCCGCGCCATCGGGCTCGGCGGCGCCCTGGCGGCGCTCGGCGGCGGTCCGCCGAGCTGCCCGGTGGTCCCCCCGTCGCTGCGCAGCATCCTGTTCCGGGCGGACATGCGCGCGACCGGGGTCGTCGCGGGGCTGGTGATGGCCTCGCCGCTGCTGTTCGGCGATGCCGTGTTCAGGCTCGTGCCGGTGCCGCTGATGGGTGGCGTGCTGCTCTTCACCGGTATCGCGCTGATCGACCAATGGCTGCTCAAGGTCCGCAAGCGCGTGCCCCGGGTCGACTACGCCGTCATCGTCGCGATGTTCGTCACCATCCTGTTCTTCGGGTTTTTCGAAGGGGTGGCGCTCGGCATGGGCATCGTCGTTATCGCCTTCGTGGTGCGCATGGGCCGGGCCGGCGCCATCGACTCCACGTTTACCGCGCGCGAAGTCCACAGCGAGAGCGCCCGGGCGGTGCCGGACCGCGTCATCCTTCGGAACGAGGGCTCCCGTGTCCGGGGGTACCGGCTCAAGGGCTACCTGTTTTTCGGCGGCGGGCAGCCGCTCACCGACCGGCTGAAAGCAGCGCTCGACGAGGAGCCCCGGCCGCTGTGCGTACTGCTGGACTTCACGGCGGTGACCGGTTTCGATTTCTCCAGCGTCAACGCCATGTGCCGGTTCATCCTCACGGCGCGGGGCGCGGATACCGAGGTGGTCATGGCCGCCGCGCCCGACGGGCTCGCCGACGAACTGCGGCGCAACCTTCCCCCGCCGGTGTACGCGGCCCTGGTGTTCGCCGCCGACTGCGACCGGGCGCTGGCGCATTGCGAGGAACGCGTGATCGAGGCGCATGGCCAGGACGAGGCCACGGCGGAGTCGCGAGCGGCCCTGCTGGAGGCCGCCGGCGCGGAACTCGAGCAGCGTCTCGACCGCCAGGCGCTTTTCGAGGACCTGCTCGACCGGCTGGAGGGCTGGTTCGAACGCCGCGAGTACGCCGCGGGGGAGACCCTCCAGGCGGTCGGCGAACCGATCGACGCGCTGCAACTGGTTACCGGCGGCTCGGCTTCGGTCCAGGATGAAGCCGGCGCGCGCGTGCGCATGGTCGGGCCCGGCGATGCGGTTGCCGCGCAGCTTCCCTCCACCGCCGCCGCAGCCTCGGCCACGGTCGTGGCGGAAGCGGGGTGCACTGCCGTGGCGCTATCGGCGCCGGCCCTGCGACTGCTCGAAGAGAGCGACCGGCACCTCGCCCTGCGGCTGTACCGGTACCTGCTCGACCCGGAGTCGAGGCACTCGGCAATGGAATCCGGATGACGGGTCCGGCGAGTTTGCGTGGGAGGGCGCGGGGCGCGTGAACCGGCGGCTGTTGTTCGCTGGCATCCTGGTAGTGCTCGTGGTGGCGGACTGGCTCTCGGACGGCGTCGGTCCCCGCCTGGTGTTCGGCACCGCTTCCCTCGAAGTGCGGACGGCGCCCGAGGGCGCGGCGGTGCTGGTGAACGGAGAAGGGGCCGGGCGGACGCCGCTCGTCGTCTCCGACGTCCGGCCGGGACCGGTCGTGGTGCGCCTGGAGCATCCGTATCACCCCCCGGAGTTGCGCCGGCTCACGTTGGGACGGGGGGAACGCCGGAACGTGGAGGTGGCGTTCGCTCCGGCCAGCGGCAGCCTCGAGATCGTCACCAATCCGCGGGGCGCCGCCGTGTCGGTGAACGGGGAACCGCTCGCGGACCTCACTCCGGTTCGGGTGGACGGGATCGCCACGGGACCCTATGAAGTCGTGGTCTCCCTCCACGGACGCCAGACGAAGTCCGCGACCGTGGAGGTGTTCCCCGGGGCCGAAGCGGAGCGGACCTTCGAGCTCGAACGGGTGCCGATGGGCCGTCTGTCCGTCCAGACCGTCCCGGGCAACGCCGCCGTCACGCTGGTGGGCGCCGCGGTCGAGTATCGCCCCGGGGTGGAGCTGCCCGCGGGTGACTACCGGGTCCGGGTCTCCGCACCGGGCTACGGACCCCTGGAGCGGACCGTCGACATCCGGCAGGGGCCGAACGTGGTGGACGTTACGCTGGCGCGGGTGTTCGGGCCCCTGCGCGTCTCGATCCGCCCCTCCGGCGCGCGCGTACGCGTGTCTTACCGGGACGTCGACGGGCCTCGCACGGTCGCTTACGAGGACGGCATGGAACTCCCCGCGGGGGCCTTCTCGGTGCGGGCGACGGCGATGGGCCATCGCAACCTCGAGCGCAACCTGACCATGGACGGGGATGGCGTGGCGCTGAGTCTCGCGATGCAGCGCTTCGAGGTGACGCCGGGACAGCGTTTCCGCGACCGGCTGCGGTCCGGCGGGGAGGGACCGGAACTCGTGGTCGTCGCGGCCGGCACGTTCCGCATGGGCAGGGAGGACGGCGCGTTCAACGAGGGACCGGCGCGGGAGGTGCGGGTGACGCAGCCGTTCGCGATCGGCGTGTACGAAGCGACGGTCGCGGACTTCCGGCGCCAATACCCGTGGCCCGGCGAACCCGGACTGCCGGTCCGGAACGTCAGCCTGCGGGACGTGCAGGGCTACCTGGCGTTCCTGTCCGGCGAGACGGGCTACCGCTACCGACTGCCGACCGAGGCGGAATGGGAATACGCCGCGCGGGCCGGCGCGGCGGAAGATTTCTACTTCGGCGACGACGTCGGCGGCATCTGCCGCCACGGCAACGTGGGCGACCTGGCCATGCAGGAGCGCTTCCGCCAGTACGACGCGGTGGGCTGCAACGACGGCTTCGTGCGCGTCGCGCCGGTCGGCAGCTTCGCGCCGAACGCCTTCGGGCTGCACGACGTGTTCGGCAACGTCGAGGAGTGGGTGGCGGACTGCTGGCACCCGTCCTACGCGGGTGCGCCGGGCGACGCCAGGCAGTGGACGGAAGGCTGTTATTCGTCGCGCGTGGTGCGCGGCGGCGCGTTCGACTCGCCGCCGGGCGACCTGCGCGCGAGCGCGCGCAACATGGGCAGTGCGCCGACGGACTCGCGGGGATTCAGGGTGGTGCGGGAACTCTGAGCGAACGAGCGACCGGAAGAGGAGACGACATGACGGCAACCGCCGAAGACGGCAGCGTCGAGGGCATCGCCTGGGACCTGTCCGACGAATACCCTGCCGCCGACGCGCCCGAGGTCGAACGGGACCTCGAGCGTCTGGACGCGCTGCAGGACGAACTCGAGGAGGCAAACCGGGTCCTGGTGCCGCTGCTCGAAGCGGCGGAGGCGCTGGGACTGGAGGGTGCGGCGGACGGCATCGGCGCGGCGCGGCGGGCTTTCGCGCTGGTGGAGGAGGCGCGCCGCCTGCTGAGCGACCCGGGGGTCTATGCGAGCTGCTGCCTGAGCGTGGACAGCGGCGACGAGGCTGCGCTGGCCCTGGTCGGCCGCCTGCAGGCGCGCGAGAAGCGGTTCGCCGAGCTGGCGGAGCCCCTGTCGCAGTTCCTTGACCGGGTCCCGGACCGTGTCGTCGAGGCGTTTCTGGACGACGCGGCCACGGGAGATGCCCGGTTCGCGGTCGAGCACTCCCGCAAGCGGCGGCACGAACTGCTCGACCTGTCCGAGGAGAACCTGGTCACCGCCCTCGGACAGGACGGCATCCACGCCTGGGGCCGGCTCTACGACCGCCTCGCCGGCACGCTCGTCTGCGAGGTGGAGGTCGACGGCGAGATGCGCACGATGGGGGTCGCGCAGGCGGCGGGACTGATGCAGAGGCCCGACGACGGGCTCCGGGAGCGGGCGTGGCGCGCCATCAACACGGCCTGGGACGCCCACGGGGAGAGCTGCGCGGCCGCCATCAACGCCATCGCCGGCTGGCGCCTCGAGATGTGCCGCAAGCGGTCGAACGGGCGCCCCGTCCACTTCCTCGACGCGCCGCTGCACATGAACCGCATCGTGCCGGAGACGCTCGACACGCTGCTCTCCGTCGCCGGGGAGGCCCGGCCCGTCGCGCGCCGCGCCGCGCTCCTGCAGGCGAGGGCGTACCGCAAGGCACGCTACGGTCCCTGGGACCAGCGGGCGCCGGCGCCGGTCGGCTCCGGTGGCGGCGGCGCCGCGATCCCTTACCGCGAGGCGCTCGACATCGTGGCGGAGTCGTACGGCGGCGTGGACCCGGGCATGGGTGCGTTCGTGCGCATGATGGCGGAGAAGCGCTGGATCGAAGGCACCGTCGGCCCCCGCAAGCAGCCCGGCGCCTATTGCACGCGCTTCGCCAGGTCGCGCAACCCCCGTGTCTACATGACCTACACGGGCGGAGCGAGCGACGTCATCACGCTCGCCCACGAACTCGGCCACGGGTACCACGCCTGGGTCATGCGCGACCTGCCGGACAGCCAGCGGCGCTACGGCATGTCCATCGCCGAGACGGCGAGCACGTTCGGCGAGACCATCGTCCGCGACGCGCTCCTCGCCCGGGCGGAGACGCCCCAGGCCGAGTTCGACATCGTCTGGGAGGAGGCGACCGCCGCCGTGGCCTTCCTGCTGAACATCCCCGCGCGCTTCGAGTTCGAGCGCAACTTCTACGAGGCCCGCGCGGAGCGGCCGCGGACGCCGGACGAACTGAAGCAGACGATGGGCGCCGCCTGGACGGCATGGTACGGCGACAGCCTGTCGGAGCCGGACCCGCTCTTCTGGGCGAACAAGCTCCACTTCTACATCTCGGGACTCAGCTTCTACAACTTCCCGTACCTGTTCGGCTATCTCTTCAGCCTTGGCGTCTATGCCCGCCGCCAGGCCCTCGGCGATGCCTTCTTCCCGCGCTACGAGGCGCTGTTGCGGGACACGGGGCGCATGACGGCGGAGGACCTGGCGGCGAAACACCTGGATGCCGACCTGACGCGACCGGACTTCTGGCGCGACACCGTCCGCATGCTCGAAGCGCGCATCGACCGGTTCGAGGCGCTCGTCGAGCAGTGCGTCGGATGAGGGTCCTGGTCTTCCAGCACGTCGACGTCGAACACCCGGGGACGCTCCGGGACTTCTTTCGCGAGGACGGCGTGCGCTGGGATGTCGTCCACTTCGATCGGGGCGACCCGGTCCCGGACCTTGCGGCCTACGACTGCATGCTCGTCATGGGCGGGCCGCAGGACGTCTGGGAGGAGGACCTCCACCCGTGGCTCGCGCGGGAGAAGGCGGCCATCCGGGAGTTCGTGTCGGAGTTCGGCCGACCGTTCCTGGGCATCTGCCTCGGCCACCAGCTTCTGGCGGACGCACTCGGAGGGGCCGTTGCGCCGGGGAGTCCGGAGGTGGGGATCATGACGGTGGAACGGACGGCGGCGGGGCGGTCGGACCCGCTGCTGCGTGGCCTGGCGGATCCCATGACCGTCCTGCAGTGGCACGGGGCGGAAGTGACGCGTTTACCGGAGGGCGCGACGCTCCTCGCCAGCTCCCGCGCCTGTCCCGTACAGGCGTTCCGGGTCGGGACGCTCGCGTACGGGTTGCAGTATCACGTCGAGATCGGGGCGGGGACCGTCGACGAGTGGGGCGCGATCCCGACGTATGCGGAGTCGCTGCGGCAGGCGATGGGCAACGGCGCGCTCGCGGGCCTGCGGCGCGATGTCGGAGCTCGGGCGGCGGCGTTCCGCGAGGATGCGCGCAGGTTGTATGACAACCTGCGCGCCCTCGTCGGGTCGGTCAGAGCAGGCTGATCCTCACGGTCACCCCGGCCGTTCGCGGCGGGTTCACGAAGGTGTGCCAACTGCCGCCCTGGAACACCGAGTCGAACACCAGGAAGTTCGTCGTCTTGTCGGTGAGGTTCCTGCCCCACACGATCGCTTCGTAGCGTCCGTCGCTGCTGCGCACGCCGAACTGCGCGTTCAGCAGGTTGAACGCCGCGCGGACCTTCTCGGGATCGAGGTCGGAGCCGGTGTTGACCTCGCCGATGTGCGACCAGTTCGCGTTGAGCAGGAAGCGCCAGTCGGTGTTCGGAATGTCGCGCTCGACGAAGACCGACATGCTGCTCTGCCACAGCGGCGACTGCGTCACCCGCTTGTTTTCGAGGTTCGCGTTGGCCGCGCCGAGGCCGTCTCCGTAGCGCGCGTCGGCGTAGGTGAACCCGGCCGTCAGGAAGACGCCCCCGCCGAGCGCGAGCATGGACTCCACCTCGACGCCCTTCGAGGTCACCTCCTTCACGTTGCCGACGGTGAAGCCGAGACCCGTGAAGGTGTTGAGCTGGAAGTCGTCGAACTGCGTGTGGAAGAGGGCGCTGTTCACCGTCAGCCGGCCGTCGAGGCCGCGGGCCTTCACGCCCAGCTCGAACGAGTCCGACGTCTCCGGATCGAAGCGGCTCTGGTCGACCGGGTCGCCGTTCGCGTCCCGGAAACCGACCGCCTCCTGGTCGAGGTTGAAGCCGCCGGCCTTGTAGCCGCGGCTGAAGCTCCCGTACACGTTGATCTCGTCGGTCACGGCCCAGGCGCCCTTCAGCGTGCCGGTGACCTTGCTCTCGTCCTCCTTGTTGTTGTAGCTCAGGTTGTCGCAGAGCGAGGCGATGGGGACGATCGCGCAGAACGGGTCGTCGACGGACTCCCCGAAGGGCGCGCCGTTGATGATGGCTCCCGCGTCCTTTTCCTCCGTCGAGTAACGCAGTCCCAGGGTCACGTCGAAGCGCTCGGCGGCATGCCAGGTGTTGTGCGTGAAGGCGGACCAGCCTTCCGTGTCGGAGAAGAAGACGGCGTCGTAGCCCTGGCCCGGCACGCCGCGGCCGGCCGGATCGCCCATGACCACCGCGGCGAGCGGGGGCGCGCCGAACAGCGTGGCGAGATAGGTGCCCCCGTCGTTGGAGAAGACGATGTACTCCGTGGACTCCAGGTCTTCCGTGTACATGTATCCCCCGACCAGCCAGGAGAGGTTGTCCGTCTCGCCGTAGAGCTGGACCTCCTGGGAGATGTTCTCGAAGGACTCGTCGCTGTCCTGGGGATGGAGGATGTCGGCGCTCGTGAAGTCGATGTCCTGGCCGCGGGCGACCTCGTAGTCGCGCCGGGCGGTGATCGAGCGGAACGACACGCCGTTGTCCGCCTCCCACAGCACGTCCACGGACAGGCCCTGGTCCCGGACGTTCTCGTAGGCGTCGTAGTTGGCGCCCACCCGGACGCTGCCGTCGACCTCGAACGGGGTGATGTCGCCACCGAGGGCGGCTACCACGGGGCTCGTCGGGCCCGTGATCCAGAACGGCGCCGGGCAGCAACTCTCGTCCCGCTCCGTGCGGTCCCCGATGATGCGCACTTCGACATCGTCACTCGGGGTCCACAGGAGCTGCAGGCGCACGTTGTGCCGGTCGCGGTCGTCGTAGGCTTCGTCGGTGTCGATGTTCTCGTAGAAGCCGTCGCGTTTGCGGTGGGCGTAGGTGACCCGCGCGGCGAGGACGTCCTCGGCGAGGATGCCGTTGCCGACAACGGCCATCTCTCCCGAGTTGAAGTCGCCGGCGCCGAGGGTGAGGTCCAGCGTGTTCTCGAAATCCGGCTTGCGGGTGATGATGTTGACCGCCCCGGCGACGGTGTTCTTGCCGAACAGCGTGCCCTGGGGACCGCGCAGGATCTCCACGCGGTCGACGTCGATCAGGTCGTTGAAGGCGAGACCGGCCCGGGACCGGTAGATGCCGTCGATGAACGTGCCGACCGCGGCTTCGAGACCGGGGTTGTTCCCGGTGGTGCCGACGCCGCGGATGCGGAGCGTGCCGCCGTTGGAGGTACTGTTGGAGCTGTACACGGCGATGGAAGGCGACACCTCCGCGAGCCCGTAGATGTCCTCGACGCCGCGGGCGGCGAGGTCCTCCCCGAGGAACGCCGACACGGCGATCGGCACGTCCTGGATGGACTCCTCGCGCTTGGTCGCGGTGACGATGACTTCCTCGATGATGGTGTCCGCACCGGCCTCCCCGGCGTCTTCGCCGAGTGCCGCGTACGGCAGCGCGAAGGCGACCAGGCCGGCCAGGCCTGCTTTCAGGTACTTCATGTGTTGCTCTCCATAAGCATGCGGGGTGCGACCGCACTCGGGGCGTCACCCCATGTTCACGATGCGAACGATAGGACGATCGGACCGCCGGCGCTACCCGCAATTTAGCGGCTGCGTCGTTGCGTTTGCGGGCTATCGTGGCCAGAGCGCGCGCAGGCGCGCCGCGCTCCGTCCGGCCGCGTCGAGGATCCTGTCGGACACCCGCTCGAAGCTCTCCACGCCGCACATCTCGGCGATGATGGCCCGCTGTTCCGCGGTCGCCGATTCCGGGTCGAACGCGCCGGCGCAGGTCATCCGGAAGAAGCCGTCGAGGTTCTGCCAGAGCGCGGCGGCGTCGACCAGGTCGCGGGCGGCGTCGGCATCGATCAGGTCGCGCTCGCGGGCGGTCTCGAACGTCTCGGCCAGCGTTGCGACCCCGGTCCCCGGAGCCGCACCGGCGAGTTGCAGGTACTCCGCGGCGAGTTCGATGTCCTCGAGTCCGCCCTCCAGGCGCCCTATGCGCCAGGCGTCGTCGCGCCCGCGCTCCCGCCCGCGGATTCCAGCGATGTCCGCGACCACGGGGCCGAGGTCACGGGACCGCGAGAGGACGGCCTGCCGGAGGGATTCGAAGTCCTCCTCGAGGCCCCCCTCCGCAACGATCACGCGGGCGCCGGTCAGCATCCTGAGGTCGGCCGGCGTACTCGCCTCGGCGAGATGGCGCTCGAGTCCCCGCAGGGAGCATGCGCCCCCGCTACGGCCGTCGCCGAGCGCGTATGGCGGCGCGGCTTCGTACAGGATGTCTTCGGGAGAAAGGTTGCGGACGAGCAGCATGAGCCGCCGCGACAGCTGCTCGTGCCAGTCCTCGGGGGTGAGGCCCGTCGTCCCGGGCGGCACCGGGTCGTGGTCGTACACGAAGAGCAGGCTCAGAGGCGCCCCGGCCGCGAGTTCGCGACGGCCCGCGGCGCGGAGCGCGACCAGCGCCACGCGCCCGTTCGGCATGTCCCCGTGGTCTGCCCCGAACTCCCGCTTGGCCGCCGGCACCAGTGCGCCGATGCACGTGCACACGATGTCGGTCAGCGGACGCGCCGCGTCGGCGGGCAGTATCGTGCCGCGCGCCATCTGGACGCCCAGTTGAAACGTGCGCTGTTCGGCCCAGGTCCTCGCCTCGCCCACGAGATCGTCGCTCGTCGGCGTTCGGGCGGCGACGGCGCCGAACTGGGTGCGCATCTC
The DNA here is from genome assembly GCA_022827245.1 of Pseudomonadales bacterium. Taxonomy (GTDB): domain Bacteria; phylum Pseudomonadota; class Gammaproteobacteria; order Pseudomonadales; family Azotimanducaceae; genus VXNE01. Next base: position 11,685 of record JAJDTI010000124.1, read on the forward strand.
CGCCGCGTCGAACTCCCGCTCGTAGTAGACGCGCACCAGGCCGCGACGCGCGATCCTCGCCTCCTCGGGGGCGAGGCCGAGATCCTCGGGCAGTTCGAGGTCCGTGAACTCCTGCGCGCGCAGGCTCTCCTGCACATAGGGGTAGCGGGCCATCCAGGTCGAGAGGCGCGCGGACCCCCCAAGCATGTCTCCGACGAGGTCCGTCACCCGCCGGGTCCGGCTGCCGATGTCGTGGAGCAGCAGCCAGAACGCCGGTACCACCAGCAGCGCCGCGACCGACGACAGCAGGATGCCGAAAGCCAGCGAAATCGCCATCGGCACCAGGATCTGCGCCCCGGGGCTGTCGTTGAGCATCAGCGGCGTGAGGCCGGCGAAGGTGGTCACCGTCGTGATCAGGATGGGGCGGAAGCGCGAGACCGCCGCGTTGACCAGCGCGTCGAACATCGTGTCGCCGCCGGCGCGAAAGCGGTTCACGCCGTGAATCAGTACCAGGGTCGCGTTGACGACGACCCCAGCGGCGGCCACGACACCGAACAGGGACGCCGCGGACAGGCCGCTGACGAACCCGAACGGTTTGAGCAGCGCGTGCCCCCACACCGCGCCCACCAGGGCGAACGGCAGCACCGACATGATGATGAGCGGTTGCGTGTACGAGCGCAGGGGCGTCGCGAGCAACGCGTAGATCCCGAGCAGGACGAACAGGAACAGGGGCCCGAGAGTGGCGGCGAGTTCCGTCTGCTCCTGGGCGCTCCTGAACCGGTAGGACACGTCGGGATAGGGCGCCACGGTGCGCTGCAGGAACCCGGAGTCCAGTTGGGCGAGCACGGCCGCGGCGGAGGTCACCGTGCGGTCGATTTCCGCGGTCACCCACGCGTAGCGGGTGCCGTCGGTGCGTTCGATTGCGGAGATGCCGCGAGCGGTCTCCACCTCGGCCACCGTCGCGAAGGGCACCTCGCCGCCGGCCGGAGTGCGTACGCGCAATGCGTAAAGGGACTCCAGGGAACGGCGCTCCTCCGCGGTGTAACGCACCATGATGCGGACGTCTTCCGAGCCCCGCTGCACGCGCTGCGCTTCTTCTCCGTAGAAGGCCTGGCGGACCTGGCGGCCCAGGTCCGAGAGGGAGATGCCGAGGGCTTCGCCGGCGGGAGTCACCGACAGCTTCAGCTCCGTCTTGCCGGTGCTGAGCGAGTCGGCGATGTCGTACACCCCGGGGAAATCCCCCAGCTCCGCCCGGATCGCGGCCGCCACGGGGCGCAGGTCGTCCCAGGAGTCTCCCGAAATGCGGATGTCCACGTCGGGCTGGCGCGCCACCCGGGCGGTCGAGAAGCTGAGTTCGACCGCGTCCGCAATGGGGCCGACGGCGTTCCGCCACCGCGCGGCGACGGCGCCGGTGGCGATGGGACGCCGTTCGCCCGGCGTGAGCTGCACGGTGACCTCGGCGAGGTGCGCGCCGGTGTTGTCCACGACGAATCCGACGCGCGAGCCGGCGAAGTGACCGCCAATGCCTTCGAGGATGTGGAGCACCACCGGCTCGCCATGGTCACGGGCGAGTTCGCGCTGGAGCTCGCGCGCGGAGTCGGCCAGGACGCCCACGGCCCCTTCCATGGCCGTCGCGCTGGTGCCCATGGGCATCGTCAGCTGCGCGGTGACGCTGTCCCCGATCTGGGGCGTGCGCAGCGAGAATGGCAGGTGTCCGGCCGTCATGAGGCTTGCGGTGGATGCCAACGCGCCCGCCGCGATGAGCGACGTCACGACTCTCCTGCGGAAGGCGAGGTCGGCGAGCCGGCGAAACGGGTGCTCGATGACCCACGTGAGGCCCGACTCGAACAGGACCTGCGCGTGGGCGAAGGCGGAGCCGAGCCGGCTCAGCGTTCCCGAGTAGTGTGCGGCCAGCACCGCGCCGGCGCCCGCCGCGGCCAGCGCGGCGGCCGAGCGCACGTCGGGCGTGACGGCGAGCGCCGCGACGACGACCACCGCGAGGAGCGTCAGTCCGAAGTCGCCGAGCGGCAGGCGGCCGCTGCCATGACCGAGGTGGGACGGCAGCACGGCCTGGCACTCGATGAGCGAAAAGGCGAGACAGCAGATGACGGTGGCCGCCATGACGCCGTACGCCTGTCCGAGCGTGCCCGTGCCGAACAGCAGCGGCAGGAACGCCACGGCCGTCGTGATGACGCCGAAGGTCACGGGGATGAGCACCTGCTGGGCGCCGGCGATGGCCCCGGCGAGCTGACCGGCGCCGCGCCGCTGCTCCACGTAGGCGGCCTCGCCGACGACCACGGCGTCGTCGACGAGCATCCCGAGCGCGAGGATGAAGCCCATGACCGACAGGGAGTTGATGGACAGCCCGAACCAGTAGAGCAGGAAGATCGCGCCGAGGAACGCGATCGGGATGCCGCCGGCCACCCAGATTGCCAGGTTCGGCCGGAGGAACAGGGCAAGCAGGATCAGGACGAGCAGGAGACCCTGAATGCCGCTGTCGAGCAGGGCCCGCAACCGGAACGCCAGGACGACGGACTCGTCCCTCCAGATGGTCAGCTCGACGCCTTCCGGGTGCCTTCCGGCCGCCCGCGACACGTAGCCGCGGACCGCTTCGGCGACCTCGCGCACATCCTGGTCGCCCACCCGGGACACCTGCACGAGCGCGGCCGGGCTGCCGTCGAACTGGAGCGCCTGCCCGGTGTCCTCGAAGCCGTCGACGACCCGGGCGACGTCGCGTACGAACACCCGCGTCCCGTCCGCGCGGGTCGTCACGACGAGGTGCTCGAGTTCGTGTCCCCAGTAGGCCTGTCCCGCGGTGCGCAGGACGATCTCGCCCTGCTCGGTCTTGATGGAGCCCCCGGGCAGGTCCAGGGACCGCTCCCGCACGGCGCGCGCGACGTCGTCGAACGTCAGGTTGTTGCGGGACAGGGAGGCCTCGGAGACCTCGACCGAGATTTCGTACGGCCGTACGTTGATCAGGGCGGCGTGCGTGACGGCCGGGAGGGCGAGGAGGTCGTCGCGGACCCGGTGGCCGAGTTCCTTGAGCGTGCGCTCGTCGGTCGGGCCGGTGATCGCGACCTCGACCACCACGTTGTTGTTCTCGGCCAGGGCGATGATGGGGCGCTCGGTCTCCTCGGGGAACGTGTCGATGGCGTTGACCTGGTTCTCGACTTCACCGAGGGTCTGGGACCGGTCCGCGTCGAGGAACATCTCGACGTGGACCGTGCACCGGCCCTCGGCAGACAGGGAGCGGACCTCCTTGATCCCGGTGATGCCCGTGAGGCGCTCCTCGATGCGCGCGCAGACGCCCGTCTCGACCTCTTCGGGCGCCGCTCCGAGATACGGCACCGTCACGATGATGAGGGGGACGTCGAAATCCGGGTACGGCTTGATCGGTATGCGCCCGAGGGACGCCAGGCCCGCGAGCACCGCGAACCCCATCACCAGGTTGGCCGCCACGTGGTTCGTGGCGAACCAGGCGATCATGCTCTTCATGGAGGCGGCGGTGCCCCCCGGGACCTTCGGCCGGCGCGGCTCATCCGGCGGGCGCCGGGGCCGGGTCCAGCGGCCGGACCTGCTGCCCCTCGGTCGCGTTGTCGAGTGCCGAGAGGCAGATCGTCTCGCCGGCGTCGACGGGTCCCCGCAGGTAGTGCACGTCGCCGGTCGTGCGCAGGATCTCGACGTCGCGGAAGGACAGGCGGTGGTCCGGCTGGACCACGTATATTCGATTGTCGCGCTGCAGCGCCGAACGCGGCAGGACGAGGACCTCGTCGAGGGTCTCGCCGTGGATCTCCGCCTCCACGAACAGGCCCACCGTGAGCGGCGGGAGGTCGCCCACCGGGTCGTAGGGCCGCGGGACCTGCGCGATGAGGTTGACCATGCGCGTGTCCGGGTCCAGTTCGCCCTCCGTCCGGACGATCCGCGCCTCCCACGCATGCTCCGCTCCCGCGAAGCGTGCCCGCAGGACGACCCTCGGCTTCGGGGACGACCTGGCGCCCGTGCGCGCCAGTGACAGCGGCAGGTAGGCCATGTCCTCGTCGCGCACCGGGAGCCGGACTTCGGCGAAGTCAACCGAATACAGCGTCGCGATGGACTCGCCGCGGTTGATGAACTGGCCCGCGTCGACCCGCTCGGTGCGGACGCGGCCGTCGTAGGGCGCCGTCATGCGCGTACGTTCGAGGTCCCGCTCGGCCCGCGCGAGCCGCGCGGTGGCCTCGCGCAGCGCGGCGCGGGCGATCGTGAGCCGGTTCAACGCGTTGTCGTGCAGGGACTCGCTGATCGACTGCGTTTCGCGCAACTCCTCGGCGCGGCGGTACGCCTTCTCGGCGTTCGCGAGCTCGCTTTCCGCGGACGCCACCTGGGCCCGGGATCTCTCGAGGGCCACCTCGTAGTCGACGCGCTCGATCTCCACGAGGATGTCGCCCTTGCTGAAGAAACCGCCGGAGACCATCGACTCGGCCACGGAGACGACGCGGCCGGCCACTTCCGAAACGAGGTTGCTCTCGGTCTTCGGGACCACGGCGCCGTGCGCCGCCACGGTCATCCGTACGGGCCGCGGGTTGGCCTCGAGCGTTCGGACGGCCGGGATGTCGAGCGGCGGGGGCTGGACCTCGAGCTCGGGGCCCGTAACGAAGATGATCGCCGAAAGAACCAGCCCTCCGACCCCCGCGAGAACGGGTGCGAGGTAGCGCCGGATCATTCGCCGTGCCTCATGCCGTGACAGTAGGCATCTTTGGATATGCGTTCAAGCGGTGTCAGCGGGTGCCGAGCGGACGCACGGTCACGCGGTCCGGAGGCGCCACGAGGGGACGTCCGTCGTCCACCGCCGTCCCGCCCGGTATGACGCGGCAGGCTCCCGCCGCCGAGGGGTCGGCTTCGCCGGCGGGCGGCGCGAACAACGGAGCGGGGCGTGGCAACGTGTACGGTTCGGCGCGAGACGCGTCGACGTGGTAACCCATGTCGGCGAGCGCCTCGATGGTGATGGCGCTCAGGGGCTGGATCTGACCGGGCGCATACCTCGGACTCAGCAGTTCGGAGCCGAACACGGACTCCCGCCAGTGCCCGTCCCGACTGCCGCTCCCGCCGGTGTTTTCGACCGGGATTGGTCGTCCGGGGTATGCCGTCCCCCCGGCCGCGTCGAATGCGGCCAACGCGCGCGCGCCCGTGAAATGGGTGTCGCGGTCCTCGTCGACGGGATCGCGCGCGGCGTTCAGAGACGGGTACCGGATCAGGCTGTGGTCGTGCCAGAGCGTGCCGAATCCAAGGGCATGCGCGAGTTCGTGCATGGCCGTGCGCTCGGTGTCGGCGGTCGAACTCGCGTCCAGGTCGTCGGCGTCGAACGTGATCGCCGACAGGACGGGCAGCCGGGAGGCCAACCGGTAGACACACGTCCCGCCGATCGCGAGCGTGCCGCCCACGCCGTCGATGGACGCGAGGCGCACGTAGACGCGCAGGTCGTCGACGGTGTCCGCGACCTGGGCCTGCCCCTCCAGGCACTCGTCAGCGGGGACGGGATGCGCGGAGAAGTCGACGTCGGGGAGGCTCGACCGGACGATCCGCCGCCACTCGGTCGCCGCGGCCCGCACGGCCGCTCGATGCGCCGCAGGGACGGCGCCGACGAACACGAGATCGAGGTCGAATGCGACCGGTCCCGGAGGGGTGACTTCCGCCACGCGCGACCAGACTCCCGTGGCCCTGGTGGCGCCGCAGAGACGGCCGGCGCGGCGGTACACGATCTCGTAGGCGTGGCCCGGCTCGAGGAAGCCGGCGACACCGATTTCGGCCGACACCCTCAAGCGGCCGGCGGTCGCGTTGGGGTTGTGGGCGTTGATGCAGCCCGTGCTCCATCCACCCCGGGGCGCCTTCTGCCGGAGCGCCACCTCGTAGGCGCGCCGCTCATCGGGCTCGAACGCGTCGGTGAAGACCAGGGTCAGGGTGTCCCCGGCCCGGTCGACGCTCACGGTGGGATCGGGGACGTCGGGTGCGCGGACATCGATGTCGAACGACCCGACGACAGCGTTGTCCTGGGGGTCCGACGCGATCACGGCGATGGTGGCGCGGCCGACCGCCAGCGGACGCACCGCGACGACCGCTCCGTCGAACGAGGCACGGGCGATGGACGGATCCGCGGAAGAGGCTTCGAAGTACAGGACATCCCCCTGCGGGTCCCGGAAGGCCGCCTGCACGCGGAACGTCTCCACGCGTCCGCCGGCGGTGGCCGTGGCGCCGGCGGGCAGAGACGCCGGCGATACGCCGGGCGACTGGTCGTCCGGGGTTGGGGTTCCGCCCTCTATGCCCTCGCGCGTCGTGCGTCCAGCGCCCTGCGGCGACCACGGCCCGATGCCCTCCGCGTTCCTGGCCCGGACGCGGAAGGTGTAGGACGTGTCGCGGCTGAGCCCGCGGATCTCGGCCGTCGTGCCAGGACCCCGGTGTCCGGAATCCGCGAAGGCTCGCCCGGCCGCGCGATACTCGAGATCGTAGCCCTCGATCGGAGGACCCGTGTTCTCGGGGGCGGCCCAGCGTAGCGTCAACCCCGTCGGGCTCGCGACTTCGGTCCGCGGGGCGCCCGGGACGCCGGGCGGCTCGTCGACGTCCGTGACCGTGACGGTCACCTCGATGCTGGCCATCCTGCCCGACGGTGCGGACGCGGTGACGGTGAACGCATACCGCGGCGTCGCCTCGTGGTCATAGGCGACTCCCGTGCGGGTGCGTAGCTGGCCGGAGTCCGCGTCGAGGCCGAATGCCGCGGCGTCTGGCCCGTCCAGCGTATAACGCAACGCCCCTCCGCCGGTCGCCGTGAGGGGGGCCCCGATGGCCCGTTCACCGGGGGTGTTCTCCGGAACCTCGCGCGTGGCGCTCTCGCCCTCCTCGAACCGGACTCTCACGCGCACGGTAGTCCCCGTCGCCGTTGCCGACCAGTCGCCGGAACCCAGTTCGGTCACGGCCCGAACCCTGACCTCGTAGGTCGTGGTTTCGGCGAGACCGTCCAGGACGGCATGCGTGGCCGGGCCGTCGACCGTCCGGGTGAGGAACGCGTCACCCCCGTGGATGCGGTATTGCAGGTCGTAGCGGAGGATGTCGAAGGCCGGGCTCTCCGGAGCGCCCCAGGACAGGGTCAGGCTGTCGCCGGATACCGACGTGACTTCGGGTGCGTGCGGTGCTCCCGGCGGCTGGCGCCACCAGCGTGCCCGCGACAGCCAGCGGAGGAGGGCCGTGTCCTCCGCGGTCTCCGCGGCGTGCGCCCGGGGCGCGGACGGATCGGACCACTCCCCGCCGGGGGATGTCAGGAGGCCGGCGGCCAGGACGACGGTCGCAGCGATGGCCTGGCGATGCAGGCGAGCCCTGCGGTGGGCGGGCGGGGACAAGCCCCGCCCCTACAGGTCGGGGATCGCGACCCGCACGACGTCCTCGAGCCGGTCGACGAGGGTGATCTCCATGTCGTCGCGCACCGGCTCCGGCAGCTTGTCGAGTTCCGGCTCGTTCTCGCGCGGCAGGATGACGTGCCGGAAACCCGTGCGGTGGGCCGCCAGGATCTTCTCCCGCACGCCGCCCACCGGCAGGACCAGGCCCGTCAGGGTCAGCTCGCCGGTCATGGCGATGTCGTCGCGCACATGCTTCTGGCTGTATGCGGACGCGAGGGCGGTCGCCATCGTGATGCCGGCGGAGGGTCCGTCCTTGGGGACCGCTCCGGCCGGCACGTGCACATGGACGCCGCACTCCTCGATCGCCTGGCGGTCGATGTGCAGGCTGTCGGCGGCAGACCAGATGTAGGAACGCGCCGCCTTGACGGACTCCTGCATGACCTGGCCGAGGTGCCCGGTGATGGTCACCTTCTCGTCCTTGTGCGTGAGCGTCGCCTCGACGTACAGAACGTCGCCGCCGGCCTCTGTCCACGCGAGCCCGGGCGCGACGCCGGCGCTCAGGTTCTCGCGGCCCTTGTCCGACTTGAACTTCTCGGGGCCGAGCAGTTCGCGCAGCTCCGTGGACTCGATGCTGGCGCCGAGCGACTCGTCCTGCAGCGTCTGGCGCGCCCGCTTGCGCGCGACGCGCGACAGGCTGCGCTCGAGTTCCCGCACGCCGGCCTCGCGAGTGTAGCGGCGGATGATACGGCGCAGCGCGTCCTCGTCGAAATGGAAGTTGTCCTCGGCGAGCCCGGCGTTCTCCCGTTGCCGCGGAATGAGGTAGCGCCGCGCGATCTCGGCCTTCTCGAGTTCGCTGTAGCCGGTCAGCTCGAGGACCTCCATGCGGTCGAGCAACGGGCGCGGAATGCCCTCGAGCGTGTTCGCCGTGGTGATGAACAGCACCTTCGACAGGTCGAAGGCGAGGTTCAGGTAGTTGTCCCGGAACTCCTTGTTCTGCGCGGGGTCGAGAATCTCCATCAGCGCCGCCGCGGGGTCGCCCCGGAAGTCCCGGCCGAGCTTGTCGATCTCGTCCAGCATGAGGACGGGGTTGCGCACGCCGGCGCGGCGCACGGCCTGCAGGATGCGTCCCGGCATGGCGCCGATGTAGGTGCGGCGATGGCCGCGCAGTTCGGCCTCGTCGTGCAGTCCGCCGAGGCTCATGCGCTCGAACTTGCGGCTCATGGCGCGGGCGATGGACTGTCCGAGGGACGTCTTGCCGACGCCTGGCGGGCCGACGAAGCAGAGGATCGACGCTTTCGCCTCCGGGTTGAGCTGCAGGACCGCGAGGGACTCGAGGATCCGCTCCTTGACGTCGTCGAGGCCGTAATGGTCCTCGTCGAGCACCTTCTGCGCGTGGGCGAGGTCGAGGGTGTCCTCGGTGACCACGTTCCAGGGCAGCTCCGCGACGAGTTCCAGGTAGCTGCGGGCCACCTGGTAGTCGGCGGCGTTCGGCGACATGCGCCCGAGGCGCTTGAGTTCGCGCTCGACTTCCTTCTGGGCCGCTTCCGGGAGGTTGGCCTGGCGCAGGTTCTCCTTGATCTCCGAGAGTTCCTCGTCGCCGTCCTCCTCGCCGAGCGCCTGCTCGATGGCGCGCTTCTGCTGTCGCAGCAACTGCTCGCGCTGCTGTTTGTCGATGTCCTCGCGGGTCTGGGAGGCGATCTCCTGGCGCAACTGCATGACCGACGCCTGGTGAGACAGCTTGGCGAACATCGTCTCGAGGAGTTCGCGGGTCGACTCGATGGACAGGATCTCCTGCTGCGCCTCGAGTTCGATGCTCTGCTGGGCGAAGCTCGCGATCCGGTACATCTGGGTGACGGCGTTGTCGTTCGAGCCCATGAACTGCGCGAAGAGCTGGTCGCCGTTGTCGCTGTCGATCAGGTTGGCGATGCGCCGCGCCACGTCCAGGGTCTCGGAAAGCAGGGCGTCCACGCGGGCCTGCTCCTCGCCGCCCACTTCCATCGACAGCGCCGGCAGTTCCTCGTAGCCGACGGCCAGGTACTCGTCGTTCGAGGCGACGTCTCCGAGCCGCACGCGGGTGACGCCCTGCACGACCACGACGGCGCCGGCGTCCCCCTGCTCGACGCGGGTGACGCGGCAGATCGTGCCGACCTCGTGGAGGTCGTCCATGTCCGGCTCGTCCGTCTCGGGCTGGCGTTGCAGGACGGTGATCAGGCGGCGGTCCGACTCGACGGCGGTCTTCAGGGCCGCGAGCGACGCGTGGCGGCCGACCTTGATGGAAACGAACAGCTCCGGAAAGACCAGCGTGTCGCGGAGCGGAAGGACGGGCAACTCGTTCAACATCGTCACCGAAAAGTCAGGTCAGGTGTAATTTGGGTGCTGAACCGCCGGATTTCAACGGCTTTCGCACGGCCGCGCGCGGCGCGGCCGTGCTGGGGTGGGCTAAGCGAGTCCCTGCACGCGCGCCGCTTCCTCCCGCACGCGCTCGGGGCCGCCCAGCACCTGGCGGTTGAAGCCCATGCGCTTGAACCAGTAGTGCAGGCCGAGCAGGTCGGTGAAGCCCATCCCGCCGTGCACGATCGTCGCCGTCTTGCCCACGAACTGGCCGACCTCGGCCAGGTGCGCCTTGGCGTGGCAGGCCATGAGCCGGGCCTCGTCCGGGACCTCGTCGAGGGCGTGCGCCGCGTACCAGAGCAGCGCGCGGGCCGGCTCGATCTCGGCCGCCATCTCGGCACACAGGTGCTTCACGGCCTGGAACGAAGCGATGACGCGGTTGAACTGCTCGCGCTGCTTGGCGTAGGCGACCGCCTGGTCGAGCATCTCCTGCGCGGCGCCGAGGGTGTCGGCCGCCACGATGACGCGCCCGAGGTCGATGACCTGCAGCGCCACGTCGGGGTCGCCGGAGCCCCGCAACGGTTCCGACGGGGCGCCGGAGAGCGCGAGTTCGGCGATGCGCCGGGTCCGGTCGACCTGAGGCAGGAGGGTGGTCTCGACCCCGCCGGCGTCCGCCTGCACGAGGTGGAAACGGCGCGTGCCGTCGGCCACGAGGAAGGCGTCCGCGTCGGGGTCCAGCACGAACAGCGCCTTGCCGTGGAGCGTCCCGTCGTCGCGGGCCTCGACCGCCGCGCCCTGGCGGGCGCCGGAGAGTTCGGACACGGCGGCGCCGATGCGCAGGCTGCCGTCGGCGATGCGCGGCAGGTATGCGCCCTGCTGCGCCTCGTCGCCGGCCAGCCGCAGCGCGGCGACGGCGAGGACGGCGGTAGAGAGATAGGGCGCCGGCGCGGCGTGGGCGCCGAGGGACTCGGCCACCACCGCGGCGTCGAGCGCCGTGAGGCCGATGCCGCCGTGCGTTTCGGGCACCAGCACCGCGGGCACGCCCAGTTCGGCCAGGCCGGACCAGATGTCGTCGCCCCGGTCGTGCGGGTCGTCCGCGTACTTCCGCACCCGGTCGAGGTCCGCGTGGTCGTCGAGAAAGCGGTCGACGCTCTCGCGCAGGAGGCCCTGCTCTTCGGAAAGACCGAATTCCATGGCCCTAGCTCCCGGCGGGCACGACGGCTTTCGGTTCCCTCGGCATGCCGAGGCCGCGCTCGCTGATGATGTTCTTCTGGATCTGCGACGTGCCGCCACCGATGATGAGGCCGAGAAAGTACATGTAGTGGTTCTGCCAGCTTCCCTGGTCGCGCAGGTGCGGGCCCTTGCCGAACATCAGGCCGAACTCGCCCATGATGTCGATGCCGAGGCCCTCGAGGTCGTGCCGGAGTTCCGTCGCCTGCAGCTTCGTGATCAGCCGCGCGAGCCCGGTGTCGCCGCGGCCGTTGATGCGGGAGCTGAGGATGCGCATGTCGTTCATGCGCAGGGCCGTGACCCGCGCCTGGATCTTGATCAGCCGGTCGCGGAAGGCCGGGTTGTCGATGGCGCGCTGGCCGTCGACGGTCTCCGTCTTCATCAGCTCGACCAGGCGGTTCACCCGCGCGAGAGACGCGTTCGGGTCGCCGAGGGAGTCGCGCTCGTGGCCGAGGATCGCATTCGCCACGTACCAGCCCTCGCCGCGCTGGCCGACGATCTGGTCCTTCGGCACCCGCACGTCGGTGAAGAACACCTCGTTGAAGTTGCTCGCCATGGTCATGTCGACGAGGGGGCGGATCTCGATGCCGGGGGTGTCCATGCGGAACAGGAGGAAGCTGATGCCCTGGTGCTTCTTCGCGTCGGGCTCCGTGCGCACGAGGCAGAAGATCCAGTCCGCGAGATGCGCCGTCGACGTCCAGATCTTCGAGCCGTTGATGACCCACTCGTCGCCGTCGAGCACGGCCGAGGTGCGCAGGCTCGCGAGGTCCGATCCGGCGCCCGGCTCCGAGTAGCCCTGGCACCAGACCATGTCGCCCGCCAGCGTGGGCGGAATGAACTCGCGCTTCTGCTCCTCCGTGCCGAGTTCGAGCAGGGTCGGCACCAGCATGGACACACCCTGGCCGCCGAGTCCGCCGGGCACCTGCGCGGCGGCGAACTCCTCGCCGATGATGCGCGCCTTCAGGATGTCGGGCTCGCCGCCGTGGCCGCCGTACTCCACCGGGATGGTGCGCGCCGCGTAACCGTGCTCGATGAGCAGTTTCTGCCACCGTTTGACCGGCTCCGAACGTATCCCCTGGCCGCGCGGCGCCTGGTCCCGGTGCGTTGCGATGAAGTCGCGGACTTCCTGGCGGAACGCGTCGTACTGCGGGCCGTAGGACAGGTCCATGGCTTGCCTTCCCTCGGATAGAAAGGCGTGAGAGTCTACAAGAACGCCGTCGCAGGCGGGATCCTTGAACGACTACGCGCCGAAGCTCAGCAACATGGCCGTCCTGCAGGACCGCTACAACCGGGAGGTCCATCCCGAGTGGCGCAACCGCGGCTATGCGTACTACCGGGCCGTCTGGATCGAGTGCGCGGAACTGCTCGACCACTTCGGCTGGAAGTGGTGGAAGCGGCAGGATCCGAACCTCGAGCAGGTGCGCCTCGAGGTCGTCGACATCTGGCACTTCGGCCTCTCCGACCTGCTGCGCGCCGGCCAGGTAGACGAGGCCCTGGCGGACCGGATGACCGCGCGTAGCGCGCCGGCGGCCGGTGGCGACCTGCGCGGCGCGGCCGAAGCGCTGGCGCTCGCGACGCTCCGTGCCGGCGCGTTCGACGTCGATGCGTTCGTCGAGCTGATGAACGCCGTGCCCATGTCCCTGGACGAACTGCACGACCTCTACATCGGCAAGAACGTGCTCAACGCCTTCCGCCAGGCGCACGGATACCGGGACGGCACATATGCGAAGACCTGGGACGGACGCGAGGACAACGAGCACCTGTCCGAGATCGCGCGGAGTCTCGACGCGGCCCTGCCGTCATACGCGGACGACCTGAAGGCGGCGCTCGAGGCGCGTTACGCCGCGCTGACCTGACCGCTTCCGTGCTGCTGCGCATCGAGCCGCCGTACCTGCTCTTCGCGGGGGACGCGAAGGACGCGCTCGCGGCCAAGACCGGACAGGGCATCGTCGACTGGCGGCCGGAACGGTGTCTGGGCCAGTTGCGGTTGCCGGGCTGCGTTGCCGACCATGGCCTGCCGGAAATGTCGGTCGCCGAGGGCGCCGCGCGGGGCGCGAAGACGCTCGTGGTCGGGACGGTGGGGCCCGGCGGCGTGCTGCCGGAAGCCTGGGTGCCCGTTCTCGTCGAGGCGGTCGAACGCGGCCTGGATGTGGCCAGCGGTCTGCACACGCGACTCGGGAGCTTCCCGGACTTGCGCGCGGCCGCCGAGCGCCATGGGCGGCGGCTCGTCGACGTGCGCGTGCCGGCCCGGGACTTCCCGACGGGCTCCGGGCGCAAGCGGCCGGGCAAGCGGCTACTGACCGTCGGCACCGACTGTGCGGTGGGCAAGAAGTACACCGCGCTGGCGCTCGAGCGAGCCCTGCACGGGCGGGGCATCGACGCCGACTTCCGGGCGACCGGGCAGACCGGGATCCTGATCGCTGGGGAGGGCGTCGCGGTGGACGCGGTGCCGGCGGACTTCATCTCGGGCGCGGTGGAGGTGCTCGCGCCCGCCGCGGCCGACGACCACTGGGACGTGGTGGAGGGGCAGGGCTCGCTCTTTCATCCGTCGTTTGCCGGCGTGTCGCTGGGACTCCTGCACGGCGCGCAGCCCGACGCCTTCGTCGTGTGCCACGAGCCGACCCGGGACACGATGCGCAACGTCCCGGCGCCCATGCCCTCGGTACGGGACGTGATCGAGGAGACGTGCCGCCTGGGGCGCCTCACGAACCCGGACATCCGCTGCGTGGGAGTCGCCGCGAACACAGCGGCGCTGGACGATCGTGCGGCGCGTCGAGGGATCGAGGCTTTGGTAGCGGAGCACGGCGTGCCTGCGACCGACCCCCTGCGGTTCGGCGTGGAACCCCTCGTCGAGCGGCTGCTGAACGGCTGAGCCGAGATGGTTCTCTCCATTGACGCCAGGGCCGAGTCCTGGGAACTGGCGGCGCCGTTCTCGATCTCGCGCGGCACGAAGTCGCGTGCCGACGTGGTGGTCGTGACGGCGATGGACGGTGGCTGCGAGGGACGGGGGGAATGCGTGCCGTATGCGCGCTACGGGGAGTCGGTGACGGGGACGCTGCGGGCTATCGAAGCGTTCGCCGGAGCCTGTCGCGACGGTTCGCGCGAAACGCTGCTGGACGCGATGCCGCCGGGCGCCGCGCGCAATGCCGTCGACTGCGCGCTGTGGGACCTCGAGGCCCGACGCCGTGGCATGCCGGTCTGGGAGCTGGCGGGTCTCGCGTCGCCCAAACCGGTCGTGACCGCGTACACCATCGTTCTCGACGAGCCCGCCGCCATGGGCGCGGCCGCGGGACGCAACGCCGCCCGGCCGTTACTGAAGATCAAGCTGGGCGAAGAGCCGGGGCGCGACATCGAACGGCTGCGCGCGGTGCGGGCATCCGCACCCGAAGCGCGGCTCATCGTGGACGCCAACGAGGGCTGGACCATGGCGGGCCTCGAGACCGTCGCGCCGGCGGCGGCCGAACTGGGGGTCGAACTGCTCGAACAGCCGTTGCCGGCGGGCGCGGACGAGGCGCTGGCCGGCCTTGATGCGTCCGTTCCGCTCGGCGCCGACGAAAGCCTCGCCGGCGACATCGACCTGGCAGTCCTCGCGGAGCGCTACCAGGTGCTCAACGTCAAGCTCGACAAGACGGGGGGACTGACGCGCGCGCTCCGGCTCGTCGCCGAAGCGCGGACGATGGGCTTCGATATCATGGTCGGCTGCATGGTGGCCACTTCGCTCAGCATGGCGCCCGCCCTCCTGCTCGCGCAGGACGCGGCGTTCGTGGACCTCGACGGGCCGCTGTTGCTCGCAGCCGACCGGCCCGACGGCCTGCGCTACGAGAACGGCCGCGTGGCGTTGCCGCCGAGCGGCGGGTGGGGGCAGCGGTGAACGAGGTCCCAGGGAATGCGGTCGACCGCTGGGTCTGGCGCGACGGCGAGTTCGTGCGCTGGGGGGACGCCACCGTCCACATCCTCGCGCAGAGCCTGCAGCGCGGGTCCCTCGCGTTCGACTACACGAGTGTGCACGAGGCGCGCGGCGGGGTGGCGGTGTTCCGCCTCGGAGACCACATCGACCGGCTCCTGCGCACCTGCGAGATCATGGGACTGCCCATCGCGTACACGCGCGCCGACCTGATCGACGCCTGCGCCGAGACCGTGCGCCGCAACCCCGGCTCGAAATCCCTGAAGATCAGCGCGCTCATCCCGTCGATAGAGGCGGAACTGGTGCCGCAGGACCCGCGGGTCGGCGTGTTCGTCTGCGCGTACGACGTGGTCGCGGACGTGATCGCGCAGCACGGCGGCACG